>DASUME010000175.1:0-2829 GCA_036277895.1 Polyangiales bacterium | reverse complement strand
TGACCGCGGACCGTCTGCGCGACTTGAAGCAACAGCAGCTCGCGCCCGAGCAAGCGTACCTGGTGGCGGAGGCCGAGGCGCAGTCGCTGGAGGTGAGCGCCGTGGCCGCGCAAGATCGCATGTCCGCGCTCGGGCTCGGCGGCAAGGGCAACGCCTCCACGCTCACGATCCGCGCGCCGCTGAGCGGCGTGGTGCTGACGCGCGCGGCCGTGGTGGGGCAGCCGATCACCGCGGAGCAAGAGGTCGCGGAGCTCGCGGACCTGTCGGAGGTGTGGTTCCTCGGGCGGGTGTTCGAGAAGGACCTGAGCCTGCTGCACGTCGGTGCCGGCGCCGAGGTGCTGCTCAACGCGTACCCGGGCACCGCGTTCCCAGGCGTGGTCGAGTACCTCGGGCAGCAGGTCGATCCGATCGCGCGCACGCTGACCGCGCGCGTGCGGCTGACCAACCACGATGACTTGCTGCGCATTGGTCTGTTCGGGAGCGCGCGCGTGTCGCTGGAGCAGCAAGACACGCGGCCCACGCTCGTGGTGCCGCGCAGCGCGCTGACGGAGGTCGCTGGCAAGCAGGTGGTGTTCGTGCGCCAGGCCGATCGCGACTTCGAGCTGCACGAGGTGACCACCGGCCGCGCCGCGGGCGGCAAGGTGGAGGTGCTGTCCGGCCTGCGCGAGGGCGAGCTGGTGGTCGCGGACGGCGTGTTCACGCTCAAGAGCAGCGTGCTCAAGGCGAGCCTGGCCGAGGACGAGTGATGCTCGGCGCCATCGTTCGCTGGTCCCTCCACAACCGGCCGCTCGTGCTGGTGGCGACCTTGCTCTTCGTGCTCGCGGGCGCGCGCGCCGCGCTGAGCTTGCCGATCGACGCCGTGCCGGACGTGACCAACATCCAGGTACAGGTGATCAGCTCCGCACCGGCGCTGTCGCCGATCGAGATCGAGCAGTACGTGACGGTGCCGATCGAGCGCGCGCTCGCGGGCCTGCCGCGCACGAGCGAGCTGCGCTCGGTCTCCAAGTACGGCCTGTCCGTGGTCACGGTGGGCTTCCACGACGGCACGGACATCTACTTCGCGCGCCAGCTGATCGACGAGCGCATGCGCGAGGTCGAGGACGCGGTGCCCGCGCGCTACGGCAAGCCGGAGGTGGGCCCGATCAGCACCGGCCTCGGCGAGGTGCTGCAGTTCACGGTCGAGAACCCGCGCCTGAGCCTGATGCAGCTGGAGGAGCTGCTCGACTGGGAGATCCGGCCGCGCCTGCGCACGGTGTCCGGTGTGATCGAGGTGAACAGCTTCGGCGGGCAAGATCGGCAGTACCAGGTGCTGCTCGACCCGCGCCGGCTGCAGGCCGCGGGCATCTCGGTGGCGGACGTGGCGCGCGCGCTGGAGCGCTCGAACGCGAACGCCGGCGGCGGCTACATCGAGCACAACCGCGAGCACTTCGTGATCGGCACCGACGGCCTGGTGCGCGATCTCGACGACCTGCGCCGGGTGGTGATCGGCGCGACGCCGCAGGGTGTACCGATCACGATCGCGACCGTGGGCGACGTGCACTTCGGGCCGCGGCTGCGCCGTGGCGCCGCTTCGAAGGACGCGCGCGGCGAGGTGGTGGTCGGCGTGACGATGATGCTGATGGGCGAGAACTCGCGCACGGTCACCGAGGCGGTGAAGCAGCGCATCGCGGAGATCACGCCCTCGCTGCCCGCGGGCACGAAGGTGACGCCGTTCTACGATCGCGCCGCGCTGGTGGAGCGCACGATCACCACCGTGGGCACCAACCTGCTCGAGGGCGCGCTGCTGGTCGTGCTCGTGTTGATGGTGTTGCTCGGCGACCTGCGCGCGGGGCTGGTGGTGGCGACCACGATCCCACTCTCCCTGTTGTTCGCGGTGCTGATGATGAACGCGTTCGGGCTGAGCGGGAACCTGATGAGCCTGGGTGCGATCGACTTCGGGTTGATCGTCGACGGCGCGGTGATCATCGTCGAGAACGCGGTGCGCCGGCTGAACGAGCGCCCAAGCGAAGACCGCTTGGACACGATCGAGCAAGCCACGATCGAGGTGCGCGCGGCGAGCGTGTTCGGCGAGCTGACGATCGCGATCGTGTACCTGCCGCTGCTCGCGCTGATCGGCATGGAGGGCAAGCTGTTTCGGCCCATGGCGACCACTGTGTTGTTGGCGCTGCTGGGTGCGTTCTTGCTCTCGCTGACGGTGGTGCCGGTGTTGACCAGCTACGCGGTGAAGCCGCGTGCACACCATGAGACGTGGCTGCTGAGGAAGGCGCACGCGCTCTACGAGCCCGCGTTGAAGGGAGCCTTGAAGCACCGCGTGGCCACCGTCTCGGGTGCACTCGCGATCCTGGCGCTGAGCGTGTTCGCGTTCGTGCACCTCGGCGCGGAGTTCGTGCCGCAGCTCGACGAGGGGGACCTGTTGCTCGAGGTGCGTCGCTTGCCTGGCGTGGCGCTGAGCGAGTCGATCGCGGAGGACCATCGGATCCAGCTGGCCGCGCGTGCGATCCCCGAGGTCGCGAGCGTGGTGTGCAAGACCGGCGCACCAGAGCTGGCGACAGATCCGATGGGCATCGAGCAGACCGACGTCTACCTCAACCTGCGCGCGCGTGAGGACTGGCGCCCCGGCTTGAGCAAGGAGGCGCTCGGCGAGGAGATCGCGGAGGCCGTGCAGCGAGCGGTGCCCGAGGTGGGGCTGAGCGTGTCGCAGCCGATCGAGATGCGCACCAACGAGCTGGTCGCGGGCATTCGCTCGGACGGCGCACTGCTGCTCTACGGCAGCGACCTCACCAAGCTCCAGGACTATGCGGCGCGCGCTGCACACACGATCGCGAGCGT
>DASUME010000174.1:0-2374 GCA_036277895.1 Polyangiales bacterium | reverse complement strand
AAGAGCCGTTGCTGACCAGCGTCGAACTGGCGGAACGCCTGCGATATCGCTCGCGCGCGGGCGTGCACATGGCGGTGAAGCGCGGGCGCCTGCCAGCGCCGAGACGTGTCGGCAGGCGCTGGCTCTTTCTCTGGTCCGAGGTTGAGGCTATGGTCGCCCCGCGAACGAGCGTGGGCGTCATGAAACGAGAGAATCATGACGACTCCGCGAAAGCGCCAAGTGGCGCCTGGTATTTGGCAACTGAAGACAGACTTGTTCCTGCTCCGGGTGCGGGCGATCTCGCCGCGCACGGGGAAGATGGAAGCTCGCAAGCGGCTGTTCCAGGGCAGCAAGGCGCACGCGCGCAGCGAGCGCGAGCGACTGCGCGAGGACATCGAGAGCGAGGAAGTGATCGAGCACGCGGAGCGCGAGACGCTCGCAGCCTTCGCGCGCTCGTGGCTGAGCTGCCTGGCGTCAACTACATCGCCCCATCCAGCGACAACTACACCTCCCCATCGAGACGTTGTCATTCACGGCCGCGGAGCAGCAGCTTCGTCGGCTCTCTCGTGGCTCTCGGTAAGTTCAGAGATCAACTCTCGTCCGTCGTCGGCTGTGGTCAGTGTGGTCAACGCGTAGCGTTGTCCAAGAGGCGGGGGGCAGCTGTGCTGTCCCCGGTCTCGGCACTGTCCACAGCGCGGTCTCTGCTGAACGACAACTACACTTCCCCATCGGGCTGGGACGTTCGGCTCGGATCCGGTTGCAATCCCGGCGAGTTGGCGAACGTCGCGGTGTAGTTGTCGTCGTAGTTGTCGCTGCGCTCCAGCGCCGCGTCTGTGCGGAAGCTGCGCTTGGAGGTGAGCTCGAGGATCACCGAGTGGTGGACCAGCCGGTCGATCGCGGCAGCCGTGGTCATCGCGTCCTTGAAGATGGTGTCCCACTGGCTGAAGACGAGGTTGCTGGTGATGATCACGCTCTTGCGCTCGTACCTCGCGGCCAAGAACGTGAAGAGCACCTCCATCTCGTCGCGCTCCTGCTGCACGTAACCGATGTCGTCGAGGATGACGGCGTCGAAGTGGTCGAGCCGGTCCAGCTCTCGCTCGAGTACCAGGTCACGCTTGGCACGCAGCAGCCGCTGCACGAGCATCGCGGTCGAGGTGAAGTGCACGGCGCGGCCGCGACGCACCAGCTCGTAGCCGATGGCGGCGCAGAGATGGCTCTTGCCGCGGCCGGGCAGTCCGAACACCAGCAGGTTCTCGGCGCGTCCCAAGAAGTCGCCCTCGCAGAGCGCGGGAATCTGGCGCTGCACCTTCGTCGACCAGCGCTTGGTGTCGAGCGTCGCCAAGGTCTTGGCGGGCGGCAGCTCGGCTGCCTTGATGAGGCGTTCGATCTTCCGCTGGCGGCGCGCTTCGATCTCCAGCTCGCACAGGTGCCGTAGAGACTGACCAAGGGTCCAGCCTTCGCGGTCGCCGCGTAGCGCGACCTGTTCGTGCATCGCCGCGAACGTCGGTAGCTTCAGGGTGCGCAGCATCATCGACAGGCCGTGATGCGGGGTGTCGGCACTCATGACATGCCTCCCGCCGTCAGCAGCTCGTCGTAGGCGGTGAGGTCCACGTTGAATACGCCCATCTCGGGCACGAGCGCGGGCGCGGTCGGCGCCCCCACGAGTTCTTTCACCAGCTCCACCTCGGGCACCTGGTGGGCATCGAGCAGCATCGAGAGTGCGAGCTCGACCTCGGCTTCACTCGTCGCGGCTGCGAGGTGAAGGATCCTCAGGTACGTTAGGTCCTTCGCCGTGGTCGGGTCGGCGCCGGCGATCGCATCGTATGCGCGGCGAAACACGAGGCTTGGAAACAGGTCCTCGCGGTAGCGGTAGCGCGCGAACGCGCCAGGCTTCTGCACCAGAGACCAGATGATGTGCCGGTAGTTGATGCGGTGGCCGCAGCGCCCGGTGAGGCGCTCGATCACGAGCTGCAGCTTCTGCGCGTAGTACACCTCGAGCTTGCGCTCGAACAGGCGCACCGAGAGGCTCTCCGCGATGAACCGCGAGGGCACCGAGTACGTGTTGTTGTCCACGTTGATGGTGCTCCAGCTCGTGACGGTTGCCGAGAGCTCTCGAAACTCGGGAAGGCGGTCTGCGCGCATCACTGACATCACTGCTAACTCGTGCGCGAGCCGCTCGCGCCGGCCGGCGTTGCCGCGTGCAATCGGGTCGGCGAACAGCCAGCGTTCGTACGCCTCCACGCTCTCGAAGTCGCTGCTGCCGCGGACCATGAGCCGTTGCTTGATGCGGCGCTTGAGCGCGCCGTTGGCGGCCTCGATGTCGCCGTTCTGCTCCTTGGCTGCGTGCGCCACGTGATCGTGGCCACGGATTCCGCGGCATCGTGATCGCCCGTTC
>DASUME010000173.1:0-8462 GCA_036277895.1 Polyangiales bacterium | reverse complement strand
TACGAAGTCTTCCCAGGTTGGGAGGGTGATCTCAGCGAGGTGCGCACGATCGAGGAGCTGCCCAAGAGCGTGCGCCAGTACCTCGACCGCGTGGAGCGCGGCGCGCAGTGCCCGCTCAAGCTGCTCAGCGTGGGCGCCGATCGCGAGCACACGATCACGCTGGGCAACCCCTTCGTCTGAACGTACTCGGACTGGGATAGCGCGCGTTCGACCGTCCAAGATCGGGCGGCGTGCGCGCGCGCTCAGGGCCGCAACTTCTGCTCTGTCGGCGCCCGGAGTCGGTGCACACTTGAGAGCCACGGGGGCGTGAGAGCGCCTTCGACTCGAAAGGGCAGCCGTCTCGATGAGCGCTCGACGGGAGCGAAATTACCGCGCGGTGTTCGATGCCCTCGACGACGGGTTCTGCGTCATCCGCCTGGTCTACGACGCGCACGGCGCGCCGGTGGACTACGTGTTCCTGGAGACCAATCCGGCGTTCGAGCGCCACACCGGGTTCACGGAGCCGGTGGGTCGCTCGATGCGCTCGTACGTGCCCGAGCTGGAGAGCTTCTGGTACGAGTTCTACGCGCGCGTACTGGAGACCGGCGTGCCCGCGTCGACCCAGTTTCACGCAGCAGCGATGGGCCGCTGGTTCGACACCCGCGCCTCGCGGTTCGGCACGGTTGAGGACGCAGAGGTCGCGATCCTCTTCAAGGACATCACGGCACAGAAGCGCGCCGAGGCCGCCCGGGAGCAGCTGCTGCTGTCCGAGAGCGCCGCGCGCAGCCAGGCCGAGACGGCGAGCCGGCAGAAGGACGAGTTCCTGGCCACGCTCAGCCACGAGCTGCGCACACCGCTGCACGCGATGCTCGGCTGGCTGCACATGCTGCGCGGCGCAAACCTCAGCGACGAGCGGCGCGAGCGCGCGCTGGTGACGGTGGAGCGCAACGCGCGGCTGCAGGCGCAGCTGATCGAGGACCTGCTCGACGTCAGTCGCATCCTGTTCGGTAAGCTGCACATCGACGTGGCCACCACCAACCTCACCAGCGCGGTCGAGGCGGCGCTGGAGACGATCCGACCCACGGTGGAGAAGAAGCAGCTCGCGCTGGTGGTGGAGCTCGAGCCGAGCGCCTTCGTGCGCGGCGACGCCCAGCGACTCACGCAAGTCGCCTGGAACCTGCTCACCAACGCGGTGAAGTTCACGCCGCCGCAGGGGCAGGTGCAGGTCACGGTGGCGCGTCAGGGAGCGCTCGTGGAGCTGACCGTGATCGACAGCGGGCAAGGCATCAGCGCGGAGTTCCTGCCGCACGTGTTCGAGCGCTTCCGCCAGCAAGAGGGCGGCTCGCTGCGCACCCATGCGGGGCTCGGCCTGGGGCTGTCGATCGTGCAGCAGCTGGTCGAGCTCCACGGCGGCACGATCCATGTGCACAGCGCCGGCGAGGGTCACGGTGCGCGCTTCGTGGTACGCCTGCCCGCCTCGCACGGCTCGCTGCCCGCGGGCGAGCCGGCCACGCTGCGCGACGAGCCGGGCTCGCTGCGTCCCCCGACGCTGCAAGGCATCGAGGTGCTGGTGGTCGACGACCACGCCGACGCGCGCGACGTGGTGCGCGAGCTGCTCGAGCAGTGCGGCGCGAAGGTACGCACGGCCGCCAGCGCCGACGAGGCGCTGCGCGCGTTCGCGGCCCGGCCGCCGCACCTGTTGATCTCGGACATCGGCATGCCGCAGCGCGGCGGGCACGCGTTGATCCACCGCGTGCGCCAGCTGGAGCTGCACCAGGGCGGCGAGGTGCCCGCGATCGCGCTCACCGCGTATGCGCGGCGCGAGGATCGCGAGCAGGCCTTGCGCGCAGGCTTCACGACGCACGTAGCGAAGCCGGTCGCCCCCGATGAGCTGCTGACCTTGATCGCGTCGTTGGTCAGTCGCTAGTTACTAGAGCGTCAAGAGTGCGCCGGCGACCATCAGCGAGACGCCGGCGACGAGCCTCCAGGTCAGCGGCTCGCGCAGCACGATCGCGGCGAGCACGATCGTGAGCGCCAGGCTGAGCTTGTCGATCGGCGCCACGCGCGACGCGGGCGCGAGCGAGAGTGCCTTGAAGTAGGCCAGCCAGGAGACGCCGGTCGCCACGCCGGAGGCGATCAGGAAGCCGAGCGTACGCGGCGAGAGCGTCGCGAACGCGTCCTGCTCGCGGGTGGCGAACGCGATGCCCCAGGCGAACACGAGCACGACACCCGTGCGCACCGCTACCGCCAGGTTCGATGGCACCCCGGTCACACCGAGCTTGGCGAGCACCGCCGTGGCTGCAGCCGCGAGCGCGGAGACCACCGCGTAGAACGTCCAGGACACCTCGGACCTCCCGATAAGGGTTGTAGGTTGACTAACCTGACACGACAGGACGCGGAAGCTGCGGCAAGATGCGGCGCACGTGCCCATTGCCGCGACCGATCCGCTCGCCACGAGCGACATCACCGAGCCGCTGCGGCCGACGCAGGCGCTGCAGCAGAACACGCTGCTCGCGGATCGCTATCGCCTGCAGCAGCGGCTCGGTAGCGGCGGCAGCGGCGTGGTGTACGAGGCGCTCGACGAGGCGCGCGCGAACGCGCGGGTGGCGCTCAAGCTCCTGATCTCCAAGCAGCCGAGCGCGCTGATGCGGCTCAAGAACGAGTTCCGCGCGCTGGCGCGCACGGTGCACCCGAACCTGGTCGGCCTGCACGGGCTCGGCGTCGATCGGCGCGGCTGGTTCGTGGTGATGGACCTGATCGATCCGAACTGCGAGTTCGTGGAGTACGTGCGCGCGGAGCACGCCGCCAGCTGCCGCCTGCGCGATGCGCTGGCGCAGCTCTTGCGCGGCGTGTCGGCGTTGCATGCGGCCGGAAAGCTGCACCGTGACCTGAAGCCGAGCAACGTGCTCGTGAGCGAGCACGGGCGCGTGGTGATCGTGGACTTCGGCCTGCTCGGAGAGCCCGACGCGGACGAGGGTCAGTTCGTGGGCACGCCCGCGTACGCGGCGCCCGAGCAGATGCGCGGCCAGGCGGTGGGCCCGAGCGCGGACATGTACGCGGTCGGCACCATGCTCTACGAAGCACTCACCGGGCGGCTGCCGGTCGACGCGCCCAACAACGAGCAGCTGCTCGCGCACAAGCTGGGCCTGCAGGTCGCACTCCCGGATCACGTCGAGCCCTATCTGGCGGAGCTCTGTTGCGCCTTGTTGGCACCCGATCCTGCGCGCCGCCCGAGTGCGGAGCAGGCGCTGCTGCAGCTCGGCGAGTCGCCGAGCACGCGCGACGCGGTCGACGAGCCGCCGTTCGTCGCGCGGGCGCACGAGCTCACACGCCTGCACGCGGCGCTCGCGCGCACGCAGGCCGACGGCGCGCAGCTGGCGCTGGTGATGGGGCCCTCGGGTATCGGCAAGACCGCGCTCAGTGCGCACTTCGCGGAGCGCGCGCGGGCGCAAGCGGGCGCGCTCGTGCTGAGCGGCCGCTGCCACCCGCTGGAGCAGGTTCCGTACAAAGCGTTCGACACGCTACTCGACGCGCTGGCGACGCACCTCGCGCGGATGCCGGAGCTGGAGGCGGCCACGCTGATGCCGCGCCACGTGGCGTTGCTGGCGCGGTTGTTCCCGGCGCTGGCCACCGTGCCCGTCCTGATGCGCATGTCGGACGAGTCGTACGAACGTGACCCTGCGATCCTGCGCGCGCGGGCGTTCGGCGCGCTCAAGGAGCTGCTGGCGCGGATCAGCGATCGCAGGCCGCTGCTGCTGACGCTCGACGACCTGCACTGGAGCGACGTGGACAGCATGGAGCTGCTGCGCGAGCTGCTGAGCGGCAGCGATGCACCGGCCTGCCTGGTGCTCTGTACCTTGCGCAGCGATCACCCGCGCCCGCGCCTGCTCGACGAGATCCGCAGCCGCACGCGCTCTCACGAGCTGGAGCTCGGCCCGCTGTCGTCGACCAGCACGCTGGAGCTGGCGCGCGCGCTGCTCGGCGACGAGCCCGACGCACGGCTGGTCGACGAGAGCGCGGGCAGCCCGCTGCTGATCGAGCAGCTCGCGCGCGCTGCGCGGGTGCACGGCGCCTCGCGTGATCTGGCGGAGACGGTGCGCGCGCTGCTCGACGCCGAGCCGGCGCGCGCGCTGATCGAGCTCGTCTGCGCCGCCGGCCATCCGATCGCGATCGCGGTGGCCGCGCGCGCCGTGCCGCTGGACCCTGCAGCGCTGCATCGCGTCAGCGGCTGTTGGCTGTTGACCGCGCGCATGCAGCACGACGAGGATCTGATCGAGCCGCGCCACGATCGGCTGCGCGAGACGGTGCTCGAGGCGTTGCCTCCCGAGAGGCTGTGCGCGCTGCACGCGCAGCTCGCGTACGCGCTCGTGCAGGCGCGTTCGGTGGACCCCGAGCAGATCGCGCAGCACTTCCGGGCCGCCGGCCTGTACGACGAAGCGGCGCCCTACCTCGCGCAGGCGGCCGCGCGTGCGATGGATGCGCTGGCCTTCGCGCGCGCCGAGGATCTGTACCAGCAAGCGCTCGCGCACGCGCCCGAACGTCGCGACGAGCTGGAGCTCGCGTTGGCGCGCGCGCAGAGCAACCTGGGCAAGATCATCGACGCCGCCGAGCGCATGGAGCGCGTGCTCGCGCGCACCGAGGATCCCGAGCGGCGGCACACGCTGCTCGGCGAAGCGATGATGCTGAACGTGTTGGCAGGCCGCGTGCAACAGGGCGCACGCTTGCTCGACCAGGCCTGTCGCGAGCTGGGGGAGCCGCCGGTGCCGAGCTCGGGCGCGCGGACGCTGGTCGCGATCGGCAGCCAGAGCCTGCGCTACCTCGCCGGCCCACGCATCGCCGCACTGCCGGTCCCCGCCAGCGCCCAGCACCAGGGCCAGAGCGCGCGTGCAGTCGAGCTCTGCCTGCGCGCGACGCGCGGCTTTGCGGGCGTGTCGCCCAGCTACGGCGAGTACTTCGCGCTGCGCACGATGCTCGCCATCCGCCGCACGCGGGACCCCGCGTACTGGCCGCTCGGCATCGCCTGGGATCTGCTGCGCCGCTCGGTCTTCACCGGCGTGGCGCGGCCCGACGACGAGCTCGAGATGGGGCGCGCTATCACGCTCGCCGAACAGCACGGCGACCCCGAGACGCTCGCGCTGGTGTGGGGCGCCGAGGGTGCGCGTCGTTATACGATCGCAGACTTCGCGCGCGCGGCCGACGCGTTCCGCGCCTCCGAGCGTGTGCTGCAGGACTGCGGGCGCGCCGTGACCACGGTCTACAACGGCTCGCGCAGCGGCATGCTGGCCGCCTGGCTGACCAGCGGCCACATGGAGCAGGCGCGCGCGATGGCGGCGCTCTGGAATACCGAGGCGCTGGCCGTCGGCGACCGCTTCGGCGCGCTCGTGCCGCGCGTGATGGGTGGCTACGCGTTGCTCGCCGGTGACGATCCACGAGGCATGCGCCAGGCGAGCGCGATCCTCAGCACGCCGTTCGGGCAGCAGACGCTGTTCCCTGCCGATCCGTGGTGGCAGGGCGAGCCATGCGTCTACGAAGGCGATGCCGAGGGCGCGTGGGAGGCGTACCAGCGCGCGCGTGCGCATCCGTACTTCCACGCCGTCGAGCGCTCGCCCTCGCACCGTACTGCCGTCGGCCTGTACGCGGGTCGCGTGCACTTGATGCTGTCACTGCGCCGCGATCGTACGCGCCACCTGCGCGCCACGCGTGCGATCGCACGTTCGCTCGCGGGCGAACGCCATCGCCTCGGCGCACCGATGGCCGCACACCTGCGCGCGGGCGTCGCGCTCGCAAGCGGAGACCCGGAGGGCGCGCTGCTCGAGCTGGAGCGCGCGGCGATGGGCTACGCCGCTGCCGGCACCGCGCTGCACGAGGCGGCGATGCGCTACTGGGCGGGCACGCTGATGGGTGGCGAGCAGGGTCGCGCCTGGGGACGCAGCGCCGAGGCAGACCTTCGCAAGCACGGAGTTCGCGCGCCAGAACGATGGTTTGCGTGGGCGCTGCCAGGCGCTCCTCAAGCCTCGTGAAAGCCTGAACAAACCCTGCCGACTGAACATGCGAAAAGTGCGTGGTAGGCTCGCGCCACCATGCAGATGTCGACCTTCCACCCGGCGGTCGCGCGCTGGTTCGCGAGCGCGATGGGCGAGCCGACCGAGCCGCAGCGCGAGGCGTGGCCGGCGATTCATGCCGGCGAGCACGCGCTGATCGCAGCACCCACCGGCTCGGGCAAGACGCTCGCGGCCTTCCTGTGCGCGATCGATCGCCTGGTGCAGCGCGCGCTGGTGCCCGAGGGCCTGTCCGATCACGCGCGCGTGCTGTACGTGTCGCCGCTGCGCGCGCTCAGCCACGACGTCGAGAAGAACCTGCAGCTGCCGCTGTCCGGCATCGCGCACGAGCTCACGGCGATGGGCCTCGAGGCGCCCGCGATCCGCACCTGGGTGCGCACCGGCGACACCACGCAGCAGGCGCGCGCGAGTGCGCGCAAGCGCTCGCCGCACATCATCGTGACCACGCCCGAGTCGCTCTACGTGCTGCTCACCAGCGACAGCGGGCGCGCGATGCTGCGCACGATCGAGTGTGTGATCGTGGACGAGATCCACGCGTTGGTGCGCGACAAGCGCGGCTCGCACCTCGCGCTCAGCCTGGAGCGGCTGGAGGCGCTGGTCGACGGGCCTCTGCAGCGCATCGGCTTGTCCGCCACGCAGCGCCCGATCGCGCAGGTCGCCGAGTTCCTGGTCGGGCAGGCGGGCGCGCGCTGTCGCATCATCGACCGTGGCCACGCGCGTGTGCTCGATCTCGATCTGTTGCTGCCGGAGTCGCCGCTGGAGGCGGTGATGAGCAACGAAGTCTGGGGCGAGCTGTACGAGAAGCTGGTGGCGCTGATCGAAGCGCATCGCACCACGCTCGTGTTCGTCAACACGAGGCGCTCGGCGGAGCGCGTGGCGCGCGCGCTCAGCATGCGGCTCGGCGAGGGTGTCGTGGGCTCGCACCACGGCTCGCTCTCGCGCGAGAAGCGGCTCGACGCGGAGCAGAAGCTCAAGGCCGGTGCGCTCAAGGTGCTGGTCGCGACCTCGTCGCTGGAGCTCGGCATCGACATCGGCGACGTCGATCTCGTGTGCCAGCTCGGCTCGCCGCGCTCGATCGCGGGCTTCCTGCAGCGCGTTGGCCGCTCCGGACACAACTTGCGCGGCACGCCGAAGGGCCGGCTGATGCCGCTCAGCCGCGACGACCTGTGCGAGTGCGCGGCGCTGTTGCAAGCGGTGCGTGCCGGCGAGCTCGATGCGTTGCGTATGCCGATCGCGCCCCTCGACGTGCTCGCGCAGCAGATCGTCGCCGCGACCAGCGCCGAGGACTTCACGCTCGACGCGCTGTTCAGCATGATGCGGCGGGCGCTCCCCTACCGCTCCCTGTCGCGCGCGGACTTCGACGCCGTGGTGCGTATGCTCGCGGACGGCTTCTCGACCCGGCGCGGCCGGCGCTCGGCGCTGCTCCACCACGACGCGGTGAACGGCGTGGTGCGCGGTCGACGCGGCGCGCGCCTGCTCGCGCTCACCTCGGGCGGCGCGATCCCGGACAGCTTCGACTACCAGGTGATCCTGGAGCCCGAGAACGTGCCGGTGGGCAGCGTGCACGAGGACTTCGCGATCGAGAGCATGGCCGGCGAGATCTTCCAGCTGGGCAACGCGAGCTACCGAATCAAGAAGGCCGAGCCCGGTGTGCTGCGTGTGGAAGATGCGCGCGGCCTGCCGCCCTCGATGCCGTTCTGGGTGGCGGAGGCGCCGGGCCGCAGCGACGAGCTCTCGCTCGCGTTGTCGCAGCTGCGCGTGCAGGTGAGCGCGTGGCTCGACGAGGGCATCGAGGTGGCCGTGGCGCGCGTGGGCCTCGAAGTGGGCGCGGCACGCCAGCTCGTCGAGTACATCGCGTCCGCGCGCGCCGCGCTCGGCACGCTCCCCACGCAGGACACGCTGGTGGTCGAGCGCTTCTTCGACGAGACCGACTCGATGCACCTGGTGCTTCACGCACCGTTCGGCTCGCGCGTGAACCGCGCCTTCGGGCTCGCGCTGCGCAAGCGCTTCTGCCGGAGCTTCAACGTGGAGCTGCAGGCCGCTGCCACCGACGACGGCATCGTGCTCTCGCTCGGGCCGATGCACAGCTTCGCGCTCGAGGAGGTGTTCGGCTTCCTGCGCAGCTCGCGCGTGCGCGACGTGCTGGTGCAGGCGCTGCTCGATGCGCCGGTGTTCGGCGTGCGCTTCCGCTGGAACGCGTCGCGGGCGCTCGCGATCGTGCGCCAGCGCGGAGGCAAGCGCGTGCCGCCGCGCTTCCAGCGCATGGCCGCCGACGACCTGCTCGCGGTGGTGTTCCCGGATCAAGTGGCCTGCGCCGAGAACCTGACCGGCCCGCGCGAGCTGCCCGATCACCCGCTCGTCAACCAGACGCTCGACGACTGTCTCCACGAGGCGATGGACATCGTGGGCCTGGAGCGCTTGCTC
>DASUME010000172.1:0-6299 GCA_036277895.1 Polyangiales bacterium | reverse complement strand
GGTCCGCTCGGCCCTGGCGGACGCTGCACCTTGGGTGTGATCTCCAGGACGATTTTTTACGTCAATCGCAGTGTAGTGGAAGGTTTCGTAGAACCCCTCCAGCTTGGGCAACCGAATCTCAGCGCGCAGCTTGGGTAGAGGACTGTTGCTCGAGATCTCGCTACCGATCGCAAACGCCGTGAAGTTGGGTGTGCGGCTCTGGCTCACCAGCATCGAGCGCGCGACGACTCGCTTGTTGGTGGGGTCGTAGATGAAGCGTGTGTCCTGCACCAGCTTGCCCATCGCGTGATTGGCGCTCTTGACGAATTGCGCCTCGAGCTCCCTGCGTTGGTTGATGTTGACGATGGGGTACGCGCGCTTGGTCATGAGCACCAAGTCACCCGTCATCTTCATCTGCACGATCGCGGTGCCTACGTCTTGCGGCGGCCAAGCAAGGTCGTCGAACTTGTACTTGAAGGCTAAAGGGGAACGCACGCTGGGCAGCTTCTTCGACAGCGACGGAGCGTTTCCTGTCTCTGGCGAGGCCACCTTCGGCGCGTGCTGAGGAGACGCCGTCGGAAGGTCCTTTGCCGCGCTGTCGTTTTCTCCCGTGTGGATCTTGGGCACTGCGACGGAAGGGAGGATCGGCAGCAGTAGTACCTGATTGATGCGCAGATGATCGGGGTTGGGCAAACTGCTGCCCGTTACGGCAATCACCTGACGTCGATTGTTATAGCGCCAAATCCGCGGCCACTCGCGGCCATGCCCGAGCTTGCGCGCTGCGATCCGCCAGAGATTGTCACCCTTTTGCACCACATAGCGTTCACCCAGCATGATCGCTCCGTTCCAGCGCACTCCTACCATGCTCGCTCGGACTGGGGACGGCGCTCACCCCTCTTGGGCGCTGTATAGTGCGCGCATGGCGCCCGACTCTCTAGCCTTCGCCCTCGGCGGGTCCGTGCTGCTGGGCTTGCATACGTGGCGCCTCTGGGATGCGCATCGTCGCGGCGAGCTCCTCACGCACGACAGCGGGGATGATCCGCAGCCGGTCACACGCTCGGATATCGTACTCGCGCTGGCGCTGACGCTCTGCTTGGTGAGTTATGCAGTGTACGGCGCGCTCACGATCTGCACGTGGACGGGCCGCTACCTGCGCTGCGGCGACTAGCGCTCGACTAAGTTAGCGCGCCGTTTCCTTGGCCCTCAGATCGATCTGACTCTGCTTCAATACCGCTCAGTCAGATGGCGAGCTCTTGTTCGAAGTTGCGCGTGGGCGCGAGCAGCTTGCTCTGCCAAGCGGTCACACGAAGCCCGCGCGCACGCACGATACTGGCAGCCGTGCGACCTGTTTCCTCGACACCTGGAGCACGAAGATCGGCGGATAAGAGCGGCCCGGTCCGAGGGGATCGAAGCTGCGACAAGGCATCGAGTCTGCGACCAGCACTCTTGCTCCATCGCTATCACGCTCAACATCACACCCCGCCCTTGAGCACCCGTAACCACTTGTCCGGAGCAGTTCCGCACTCGCGCGTTTCGCTTGAAAATCCTCGTGTCGGCGGTTCGATTCCGTCTCTGGGCACCATGAACCCTCGTTTACGAGGGGTTTTGTGCTTAAGCGGCGTGCTTCGCGGCGGCTCCTGTCTCGGCAGAATCCTCGTGTCACAAGAGGCTGCTCTGTGCCTTCGCGCGAACGCCGCAGCACTTCTTGAACTTCTGGCCTGAGCCGCAAGGGCACGGGTCGTTGCGGCCTACCCTGATGCCTGGAGGCGTCACCTTCAGCGCCGAGGGACGAGCGGGTGCGACGGGCGTGCCCGGTGGCGTTGGCTGACGAGGTGCGGGCCGCGGCAACGAGGCGAGACCGTCGCGGAGCGAGCGCAGAGTGGGTATGTCCGGCAGCGGCGGCCGCACCTTCTTCACCACGCTGTCCGTCTCGGGAGCGATCGCCTTGCAGAGCCTCTGCAGCGACACCCTCTTACCCTCTGCTGGAGCGAGACGGAGCGCTTCGAGGAGCGCCTGTGCGTTGGCCGGACGCGCGCCGTCCTGCTTGCCTGCGAGCTCCGCGATGCAGCGCCGCAGTTGCGGCACGATCCGCAGCGTGTCCTCGTTGTTGCCGATGAGCTCGAGGGCACGCTGGGCTGCCGCGCGTGCCAGCTCGGGCAGCTCGCCTGCAAACACCCACGCGATCGTGTCGTGCGTCCAGACGTTGCCAGGGTCGTGCCGCAGCAGCTTCACGAAGATCTCGACCGCGCGTTCGCGCTCCCCACGCAAGTGGTAGAGCCAGCCAAGGTCGCGAAGACCGCTAAGGACGTTGACCCCCTTCTGCTGGTCGAGGTCGTGCACGATGTAGGCGAGCTGGTAGCGTAGGCCCGCGGCAGAGCGCCGCGCCCCGCTCTCGTTGAGCAGGGTGGAAAACACTTCAGGGTACGACACCAATGGCGAGCGCCACGGTGATTCGGCCAGACGGCGCAGTGCGGAGAGCTCGCGTGCGCGAACTTGGTCGGCCGTGTCAGGGTTCCCGCGCTCGCGCAGTCCAGAGGCGGCCTGTTCCATCCCGTGCGCGATGCAAGCGAGCGTCCAGTCGCTAAACGCGCTCAAGTCGTCTTCGGCGAATTCGGCGCCCTTCTCTGCGAGGAGCTGCTCGGCTTCGAGGAGCTCGCGAGCCGCGATGATGAAGTCCGCTGCATCGAAGAGCGGATCGCCGTGGAGCACCTCGGTCGCGTCACGGACGGCCTCGATGCAGTGATCGATGGCCTCGGTCGTAAGGCGCGCGTAGCGACTGGTCATGTGGTGGTACTTCGCCGGCATCGACCCCGCGATATCCGGTTTGGATGAGCGGAGCAAGTCGTCGATCGTTCGGCGGGAGCTCGCGCAGGATCGCGCTAAGACTTGCCGTGACCATGAAGCTCAAGCTCGGACCGAACGACCGCTGCCCCTGTGGGAGCGGGAAGAAAGTCAAAAAGTGCTGCAAGGTGCCGCGCGAAGTCACTCGCTACACCGCGGTCGATCGCGTGGTTTTGTTCGAGCGTCTCGACTTGTTCATCGATCAGCGCCTCCAGGATCGCGAGGAGCAGGTGTCGTTCGTCGTTGAGCGGCTCGTCTGCAGAGAACGGAGACAGCTTCGGAGACCGCGATATCGACGAGGACGACCTCTGCGTCTTCGTTTCGCAGTCGAGACATCAAGCGTTGTGCGCGCTGTCCGAGCGCATCGGCGCTATCGAGCCACGCGACGACTACGTTCGCGTCGAGGACGACCTTACGGCTCATCGTAGAGCCCGTCGCAATCCTCGACGGCATTGCCGCCGAGGCTCACGACGCCCTTGGCCTTCTCCCATTCGTCCCATGACAAGGTTCCACGCGAGCGAGCTCTCTCGTCGCTCACTGCGACGTACACGATCTCCCGCTCGGCTTCAGGTAGGGCCGCAAGCGTGCGAACGAGCGCGGCTAGCTCGGGGCGCAGGTGCTTCGCTGCGGAGGGCCCGCTCGGTGCCGGAGGTGTCGAGGACGAAGTTCCCATGCTGCTAATCTGCCACGATTTTCGAGCTTTCGTCGACTGCGCGAGCTGTTTGAGCGTGCTCATCACGAACAACATCACACCGGGCGTCTAAGCAGCCGCAACGCCGCAACCACTTGTCATCGCGTCTGATTTCGCCCGTCGGAGACTCGCTTGAAATCCTCGTGTCGGCGGTTCGACCCCGTCTCTGGGCACCATGAAAGCCGCACTTTGCGCGGCTTTCTGCGTTTAGGGCGCGCGTCTTGGCTTGTCTCTCCTGTCTCTCTGGTCTCCAGAGCCATCACGGCCTGACTGGCTGACTGGGAACCACAGGTGAAGCTAGGTGGTGCCGCGGGGGCGGCGCGTCTGCGAGCGGATATGCAGCGACGAGGAGCTCCGGCATCGGCCTCACAGGAACTCGAAGGAGATGCGCGAGCCTCTGCAAAAGATTGCGAGCTCAATGTCTGACCAGTCCATTCGAACTATCGAGCAGGGCGCCAGCGAACCCTCAAGTCCTTGAGGATCTCGGTGGCGCGCAGGAGCTGCTTCTCGTCGCGCGCCGCAACTGTCACGTGTGGGGTGCTGCTCGACGTACCAGATGTGGTCATCATGGCGACCATGGCCTTGCCTGGCGCCACCAAAGGCACGTGTCGCGGACAGCCTCCGAGCTCGGTCGGCTCGAAGCCCATGTTGCGGAGAGCATCAAACATGTCTCGTATGCGCTCCGGCTGAAACACCTCTAGCTTGTAGTGCCCGAGGTACTTCTCAACCACGCTGACCGCACTGAATCGGAGCTGGTCCGAGAAGCTTTCGAAGATCTCCTCGACTGGTCGTCCGGTTGCAAGTTCGCGGTCGGTGCCGAGCACAACATGCGCGTCTACGCCCCCCCCGATCGGTCGGCCGAGATCCATGAACTGGTCATCCTGACGCTCGCCTTCTAACGTCGTTCCGTACGCGTACTTAAAGTACTGCTTTGGAACGGTCCACTTCTGCGGGCGCTTGCGTGCCGCAAGCAGCGCGGATACCTCGGGAAGGCCCCACGTGAATTTCATTGGGAGCCTTCGCTCTCCCATCGTGCGCAGGAACTCGAGGTAGACGCGAGGCAGAGCTTCTGGTCCTCCCTGGAGCGGCCTCGCCAAGGCGGCGATGCGCTCTTCACTCGCTCCTCGCATCCGGCGCGTACTGCCTGGCGCGTTGCGTTCCAGGAACGACAGCAACGCCGGTATCTCCACCGGATGGGCGCGCTCGATATCCGCCCAGTTCATTCGAGCTCCATTGCGGATGTCACGAGATGCTCGTCCATGCTCACCACTCCCCGGTCGCCCCGCCACCGCCGCTGCCCGAGCCGAGGCCGCCGCTGCCTCCACGATGACCACCACCTGCGCTTCCTCCACAGGTGCGGAGATTGCGGGCGCAGGTCGTCGTGAACAGCGTGTCCTGGCAGGTCTTGCATGAGGTCACCGTCTCGCCTCCGCGGCGCCGCATCTTCACCCTCTTCTCGACCTTGGGGCCCGGCTCGTCGCGGATAGGCGGCTTGTCCCACGGGCCGTCGCCCGGAGCGCCTGCCTCCGGGCCCCGATAGATCGCTTCGAACTGCAGTTGACCTTTCCCAGGCCGATAGGCAAAAAACAGCTCCGTCATCGAGCCTGATAGGTGGCCCGTTCCGAGCAGCTTGGCTCCAGCACACGTGCCGGGTTTGTTTCTGTATCCAGGAACGTCAGCCTCCCACTTCGTCTCCGCATCCTTCCAAGCATGCTCGATGGCCTCCATCGCGCGTTGATCGCCGTCGACGCTGAGTGGGTTGAACTTGAGGATGCCCTCTACCGTCGCGGGCTTCTCGATCACGTGGCACTGGTGCTTCTTCGCGACCTTCGCGAACTCCGGGGGCAGCTCTCTGCCGGATATGGCGGCGAACTTGCGACCTTCGAGGCACACCATCACGCCGATCATGTAGCCATTCGAGTCCTCGCGCCGGTGTCCGCCGGCCGCTTCGCATTTTTGCGTGGCTTCCAAGAGATCTGCCTTCAGTTTATCGAGCGCCGCGTTCGACAGCGGAGAGGTCGTGCGGCGCGCGACCGCTGTGCGCAGCTTGTTCTCGATGTTGTGGCACGCATGCTCCAGCTCGAAGTAGGCGTCGTCGAGCGCCTTGAGGTCCTTCAGAATCGCCATCGCGATTTCCAAGCTGCCGTCGGTCTTCTCCAGTACCGCATGCGCATTGGGGCCCTTGCCGCACACCGGGCACGCGCCGGTGAAGTCGTCGGCGTAGGCGAAGCCGGTGCCGCCGTTCTGGATGAACGCGGTGTTGAAGCTGTTGCCGTTGTGCTGGGTCACGTCCATGAAGCGGACCACGCCCTTGCCTTCGACGCGCACGTTTGGGCTGCTGCTTGCCCAGGTGAGCTTGCCCTTCACCTTCGAGGAGATGATGCCGCCGGCCGTGCCGGGCTCGTCGCCCGTGCTCAGGGCGATGTACGAGTCTTCGAGCGCAATCGGGTGCCCACCGATCGTGGTGCGCTTGGAGCCGTTGGCGAGCTGCGCATCCTTGGCGCTGTTCACGTACGGCACTGGCACCGGAGGGCCGCCTGGCACCGGCGTCTTGCAGACATCGGGCGGGGCGGCGACCTGCGTCTGACCCGAGCCGCTGTGGACGATACTGCGAGAGTTGGCAAACACGTTGGTCATAACGGTCTCCGTGGCGTTGGCGACGCGGCACCACGCTGCACTTCTTGCGCGTGCACGAGCACGCCGACGATCTGCCCCTCGTCCGAGGAGGCGTACACCAGGGCGCTCTGACGCAGCGGCGCGTCTCGCACGAAGGTGGGCCGCGGATCGA
>DASUME010000171.1:0-11006 GCA_036277895.1 Polyangiales bacterium | reverse complement strand
CGCAGCCCATCTCCGGGCTCACGGTCGAGGTCGTGCGGCTCGACGATCACCCCCCGCTCATCCTGATGGAGATCCCCGGCGACGCGCCGGGCACCGTGCTGCTCTACGGGCACCTCGACAAGCAGCCGGAGATGACGGGCTGGCGCGAGGACCTGGGCCCGTGGAAGCCGGTGCTCGAGGGCGACAAGCTGTACGGCCGCGGCGGCGCGGACGACGGCTACGCGATCTTCGCCTCGCTGACCGCGGTGGCGGCGCTGCGGCGCGATCGGCTGCCGCACGCGCGCTGCGTGGTGCTGATCGAGGCCTGCGAGGAGTCGGGAAGCTACGACCTGCCCGCGTACATCGAGCACCTCGCGGCGCGCATCGGCGAGCTGTCCCTGGTGGTGTGCCTCGACTCGGGCTGCGCGAACTACGACCAGCTGTGGAGCACCACGTCACTGCGCGGGCTGGTGATGGGCACGCTGGAGGTCTCGCTGTTGACCGAGGGCGTGCACTCGGGTGATGGCACAGGCGTGGTCGCGGCAAGCGAGCGCGTGATCCGGATCCTGCTCGACCGCCTGGAGGACCTCGGCAGCGGGGAGATCAAGCTGCAGGCGCTGCACACCGCGATCCCGAAGCAGCGCATCGAGCAGGCCGAGCGCACGGCGCAGGTGATCGGCGATGAGGTGTTCAGCAAGTTCCCGCTCCAGCCGGGCGTGCAGCCCGTGATCGCCGATCCGGTGCAGCTGATCCTGAACCGCACCTGGCGTCCGGGGCTCGCGATCACCGGGGCAGACGGCTGGCCCGCGCCGCAGAACGCCGGCAACGTGCTGCGGCCGTCCACCACGCTCAAGCTCTCGATCCGCATCCCGCCCAACGTCGAGCCGAATGCGGCCAACGACGCGGTGCATAAGGCGCTGGAGTCCGATCCGCCGTATGGCGCCAAAGTAAGGTTCACCGGGCGCGGCGGGAACGCGGGCTGGGACGCACCGGCGCTCGCGCCGTGGCTGGAGCGTGCGCTCGACGCGGCCTCGCAGCGTCACTTCGGAAAGCCGGCGATGTACACCGGCGAAGGCGGCACGATCCCGTTCATGCACATGCTCGGCGCGCGCTTCCCGCAGGCGCAGTTCCTGATCACGGGCATCCTCGGGCCGGGCTCGAACGCGCACGGGCCGAACGAGTTCATCCATGTGCCGACGGTGAAGCGCGTGACGCGCTGCGTGGCGGACGTGCTCGAAGCGCACGCGTTGCGCGCATGAAGCAGAGCGCGGGCATGCTGATGTTTCGACGGGGCGCCGCGCTGGAGGTGCTGCTCGTGCACCCTGGCGGTCCGTTCTTCAAGAACAAGGACCTCGGGTCCTGGAGCCTGCCCAAGGGCGAGCTCGCGGAAGGGGAAGATCCGCTGGCCTGCGCGCTGCGCGAGTTCCAGGAGGAGACGGGCCTGACCGCGTGTGCACCTTACTTGGCGCTGGGCGAGATCATTCAGAAGGGCGGCAAGCGTGTGCAGGCGTGGGCGTTCGACGGCAGCGCCCTGGAGGTCGACTGCAGCGTTCCGCCGCCCAGCAACACGTTCGAGATCGAGTGGCCGCCACGCAGCAGCAAGCGTGCGATCTTTCCCGAGGTGGACAGGCTCGGTCTGTTCGACCTCGCCGAGGCAGGGCAGAAGATCCTGCCTGCCCAGGCGGAGCTACTGCAGCGCCTGACTGACAAGCTCGCGCTTGACTCCGAGCAGAACGCCCCGTAGGTCTGGCTCCACGTTTGGGTCGATGGCGCCTCGAAAGCGCCGGAGACAGGGAGCCCCCAGCTCCCGAACAGGGAAGTCGGTTCGAAGCCGACGCGGACCCGCCACGGTAGACGATCTTACTGCTCTGCAACTTGGCCACTGGCGCGAGCTGGGAAGGCTGCAGAGACACGGTCGTGAGCCCGGAGACCTACCCAGACCGTTACCCGCATGCCTCGGGACAAGGGCGGTCGGGCGCGGTCTCGCGTGGTTCGAGAGCGCGCAGCGATCGTTCGCGACTCAGGCCGAAAGCCTGCTCATGTCGGATCGCTGGAAATCGTGGATTGGTGTGGCGCTGGTCGCTGTGTTCGCGTCGAGCGCGCGTGCGCAGGAGCTCGACGGAGGCGTGCTGGATGCGCAGCTGCCTGTCGTGGAGCCTGCGCCGGACGCGGAGACGCCTGCAGAGGTGGTGCAAGGGGCCGCGCCGTTGCTGCTCGAGCCGCCGCCGCTGCCGTCGCCGATGCTGACGCCGGTGGAGTCGCCGAGCGACTTCAGCGCCAGTGCGCGCATCCAGCGGCCCGCGGGGCCGGGCGAGCTCGAGCTCTACGGCACCGGCTCGAAGGTGAACGCGCCGCTGCGCGAGGTCCCCCACACGGTCAACGTGATCGACCAGCAGCAGCTGCGTGAGCGCGGCGTCTTGGACCAGCAGCAGGCGCTGGAGCTGCTGCCCGGCGTGGTGCCGATGTTCACCTACGGCGGCTTCCAGCAGATCCAGATGCGCGGCTTCGAGGCGCTGAACCTGTACGACGGACGGCGCGACATGCGCTCGATCATCGCCGAGTCGGCGCCCGTGGTGGGCTTGTTCGACGTCGACCGCATCGAGGTGCTGCGTGGTCCGTCGGCGGTGCTGTACGGCTTCGGCGCAGTGGGCGGCGTGGTGAACCAGGTCCGCCGGCGCGCGTCGCGCACGCCCCTCTATGAGCTCGAGGGCGGTCTCGGCACGCCTTACGCCTGGACCGCACACGCGGCCGCGCAGGGCCCCGTGTCGTCCAAGCTCGCATACCGCGTGGACGTGGGGCACGTCACGCGGCGCGACTTCCGCGGCGCGCAGACCGATCGCAACCAGGTCACCAGCACCTTCCAGTGGAAGCCGACCGCGCGCGACACGTTCAACCTGCGCTTCTCGGTCGCGGTCGATAAGTACACCACCGACGTCGGCATCCCCACGGTGCTCGACGCGAACAACCCGAACCGCCTGGTGCTGCCGTACGGAACTCGCTACGGCAACCGCTACAGCTCGCAGCAGGATCACTTCGACTACTCGCGGCTCGAGGCGGCGCTCGACTACCGGCACGACTTCTCGCAGTCGGTCTACGCCGAGCTGCGCGGCTGGATCGTGCGCGACCACTACAGCTACATCGCGGCCGAGTCGCTCCGCTACGTGCCCGCGTCGGGCATGCAGCGCGCGCAGGTGGCGCGCGAGTACCTGTACTTCGCGCGCGGCTGGCGTCCGCTGCAGGTGTCTGCCGAGCTGCACGCAGATCTGCGGACGGGTCCGATCCAACATCAGCTCGTGGGCGGCTACCAGCTGGAGTCCTTTACGGGCGTCAGCGATCGCAGCAACCTCGACGGTGCCGAGCTGCAGAACGTGGACTTCGCGTACCCGGTCGATCAGTCGCCGCCGGTCTCCTACAACCTCACCGCGAAGGACCACTACCGGATCGCGACCCACTCGCTGTACGCCTACGATCACATCAAGCTGCTCGACAGCCTGATCGTGACCGGGGGCATCCGCCTCGACTTCCTGAAGAGCCGCACGCGCCGCGAGTTCCTCGATCGCGACGGCGCGCAGACGCCGGACCCGACCACGATGGCGTACCGGCGCCCGAACCTGAAGGACGACTTCAACACCACGGGCTCGGTGGGCCTCGTGTACACGCCGCTCGAGCTGCTGACCACGTACGTGTCGTACGCGAATTCGTACAAGCCGCAGTTCGTGTCGCCGAGCGCACGCGAGGTCACGGACTACGCGGCCGAGCGCAGCCAACAGCTCGAGGGTGGCCTGCGTGTGCGCGTCGACCAGAACCAGCAGCAGCTGGAGCTCGACGCGGCCGGCTACCTGATCCGCAAGCGCAACCTGCTCGTGCCCAAGGGCCCGGACGACTTTCAGACCGCGGGCCTCGCGCAGAGCCGCGGCCTCGATCTGTCGCTGCGCTACGCGGTGCCGTACGTGCAGCTGATGGGCGCGTACTCGCTGATCGACTCCGCCTACCGCAAGTTCATCGGCGACGACCCGCTCACGGGCGATCAGGTCAGCTTCAAGGGCAAGACCCTGATCCTCGCGCCGCGCCACAGCGGCAACGCCTGGGCGCGCGTGTCGTTCGGCAAGCTGGTCTCCGCGGGCGTGGGCACGCGCGTGCGCGGTCGGACCTGGGCCGACAGCGCCAACCGCCTCGAGCTGCCGAGCTACGCGCTGCTCGACGCGTCGATCACGGTGGGCAGCGAGCGCGCGAGCTTCACGCTGCGCGCGAACAACCTGCTCGATCGCGTCGACTACTTCTCCTCGGTGATCAACATGTCGCAGGTCACGCCCGGTCCGGGGCGCGAGATCCTCGGCACGCTGCGGCTCGCGCTCTGATGGCGGGCCGGTTCGCGCGCAAGATGCACCGCCTGCACCGCTGGTTCGGGTCGGCGCTGTTCGTCTTGCTCGCGCTCTGGTTCGCGAGTGGCGCGGTGATGACGGTCGCGCCCTGGCCGCGGTTCAGCGAGCCGGAGCGGCTCGCCTCGGCGCGCGCGTTGCCCGTCGGCGACGTGGAGCTGCCGAGTGAGGTCGCGGCAGCGGTTGCGCGTGGCGAGCACGCACGGCTCGCCAACGTCGAGGGCAGGGCGACCTGGCTGGTGGGGCGCGAGGCCTTTCCCGCCCCGGACCTCGATGCGCCGCGCGCGCAGCGTGAGATCGAGGCGCGCTTTGGACCCGTGGCGTGGCTCGAGCGCCTGGACGAGCTCGACCAGTGGTCCGTCTCGCAGCGCCTGCTGCCGCTGTTCCGCGCCGGGTTCGCCAACGGTGACCAGGTTTACCTCGCGGCGCACACCGGCGAGATCGTGCAGCACACGACCTCGCGCGAGCGCGTGCTGGCGTGGCTCGGCCCGATCCCGCACTGGGTGTACTTCACCTGGCTGCGGGCGCAGCGCGAGCTCTGGAAGGACACCGTGCTGGTGCTCTCCGCGCTCGGCATGATCGCGACCTTGACCGGCTTGATCGCGGGCATCTCGACCGCGCGCCAGCGCAAGCGCGCGATCCGCGATCCGGTCTTGCGCTGGCATCAGGGGCTCGGCTTGGGGTTCGGGGCGCTGGCGTTCACGTGGCTGTTCAGCGGGGCGCTGTCGCTGACGCCGTTCCAGTGGACGCGCTTCGCGCCGCCGCGTGAGCTGCTCGTGGGCCCGGCGCCGAGCGCGGCCGCCGTGAACGCGGCGCTGCGCGCGTGTGGTGGAGAGCTGCGCGAGCTCGAGCTGGCGCCGCTCGCGGGGCACACCTACGCCGTGTGCACGACCCGGGACCGGATGCGGATCGTCGATCTGGCGAGCGGGGTGATGCAATCGACCTTGCCCACGAGCGCGCTGCCCGGGTCCTCCCTCGAGCACGCGCCGGATGCCTACTTCTACCCCACCCACGACGGTGCTCCGTTTCCAGCGGCGTACCTGCGGCTCTCGCGGGGCGACGAGCAGGGCACGACGCTGTACGTGGACCCGGCGCGGGCGCGGGTGCTCGCGCTCCATACGGACCGCACGCGGCTCGAGCGCTGGCTCTACCACGGGCTGCACAGCCTCGACCTGCCGGGCCTGTACGAGCACCGCTGGCTGTGGCGGGTCGTGATCTGGCTGGCCATGGGGGCCGGCTTTGTGCTCTCCGCGCTCGGGGGGGTGATGGCCTGGCGACGGTATCGCCCGCGGCCAGCCAGAGGCCTCGCCGCGCGCTCCCGGTGACGCGAACGGGGTGCCATCCATGCCGTCTGCTGGCGCCAGGGGCCAAGCCAGATCTATCATCGCCTTCGCGGCTACCTACTTGCCGGGTGGTCGGAGATCGAGGAGAGGCGAGGGTCAGTGGAGCCGACGGACGTAACGCAGCAGTCGAACGAGGGTGAAGAAGACGAGCCGCGCATCAGCCGGCTGAGCAGCTTCTTCCCGGTGGCCGAGGCGTTGTTGGCCGCGGCGCACTCGGATCGCCCCCCCTCGAACGTCGAGTACGAGACGATTCGGCGGCTCCTGTGCGAGCTGCTGCACGTGGAGAAGCTGCCCTCGCGCCTGCAGCGCCGGATCGACAGCTTCGACCCGAACAGCCTCGACCTGCGCGCGCTCGCCAGCGAGCTGGAGCGCCGGCCGGTGATCACGCGCCGCAACCTGATCGAGCTGGCCCGCCAGGTGTGCGACGCGGACGAGGACGTCGACCTGAGCGAGGATCGCTTCATGGTGGCGCTCTCGCTCGCGCTCAAGCTGGGTGAGGACGAGATCGGCGACATGGTGGTGCAGTCGCCGTTTCGCGGCGTCAAGCGGGTGCTCAAGCGGCTCGAAGACGTGTTGCTCGGGCTGCCGATCATGTTCCTGTTCGCGCTGCCGATGTTGGTGATCGCCGCCGCGGTGAAGCTGACCAGCAAGGGGCCGGTGTTCTTTGCGCAGGCGCGGCACGGCCGCGACGGGCGCGAGTTCCGCGTGCTCAAGTTCCGCAGCATGACCACGATGGAAGACGGCGCGCAGGTGGTGCAGGCGCAGAAGAACGACGTGCGCATCACGCCGCTGGGCGCGTTCCTGCGGCGCAGCTCGCTCGACGAGCTGCCGCAGATCATCAACGTGATGCGCGGCGAGATGTCCCTGGTCGGGCCGCGCCCGCATGCGGTCGCGCACAACCAGCAGTACCGCCAGAAGATCAAGGAGTACATGCGCCGCCACCACGTGAAGCCCGGCATCACCGGCTGGGCGCAGGTGAACGGGCTGCGCGGCGAGACCGACACGCTGGAGAAGATGGTCGCGCGCGTGGAGCACGACCTCGCCTACATCCGCAGCTGGTCGCTGTGGCTCGACATCAAGATCCTGTTCCTCACCATCTTCGGCCGCAAGGTCAGGCAAAACGCCTACTAGCCGCCGGTAACAATCGGACACCTCCGGCTCACGCTGGAGCAGCAAGCGCCGCGCATGCTTTGGGCATGACGAACCACGACGGCGGGCTCCAGGCTGATCTCCAGGCACTTCGCGCACAGAGTCGGCGCGGCTTCTTGCGCATGCTGTGCGCTGCGGCCGCCGTGCCGGTGCTGGCGTGCAACGAGACGATCGGCGGCGCGGACAGCGAGAGTGATGGCGGCACCACGGGGAGTGGGAGCTGCGAGACGATCCCCGAGGAGACCGCGGGCCCGTACCCGGGCGACGGCTCCAACGGGCCGAACGTGCTCGCGCTGAGCGGCATCGTGCGCAGCGACATCACGACCAGCATCGCCGGCGCCAGCGGGACCGCCGCGGGGGTGCCGCTCACGATCGAGCTGACCGTGGTGCACAGCAACGACGGCTGCCGCACGCTGGCCGGCTACGCGGTGTACCTCTGGCACTGCGACCGCGACGGCAAGTACTCGCTCTACTCGCAGGGCGTGACCGACCAGAACTACCTGCGCGGCGTGCAGGAGACCGATGACGACGGCAAGGTCACCTTCACCACCATCTTCCCCGCCTGTTACGACGGGCGGATGCCGCACGTGCACTTCGAGGTCTATCCGTCGCTCGCCTCGGCGACCTCGTCGGCCAACAAGATCGCGACCTCGCAGCTCACGTTCCCGGTGGCGGACTGCAACACCGTTTATGCCACCACGGGCTACGCGCAGAGCGTGACCAACCTCGCCAAGATCACGTTCGCCACCGACAACGTGTTCAGCGACGGCACCACGCTGCAGCTGGCGACCGTGAGCGGCAGCGTCAGCGCCGGCTACAGCGCCGCCTTGCAAGTCGCGATCGAGGGCTAAGACTGACCGTATGGGCTCGCTGATCCAGGGTGTTTGGCACGCGGAAGATCAACCGGCGCAGGGCGGGCAGTTCGCGCGCCCGAGCTCGAAGTTTCGCGACTGGATCACGCCAGGCGGGGACTTTCGCGCGGAGAGCGGGCGCTATCACCTGTACGTCGCGCGCGCCTGCCCGTGGGCGCACCGCACGACCATCATGCGCGCGCTCAAGGGACTCGAGGGCATGATCGGCCTCTCGGTCACCCACTGGCTGATGGCCGAGCAGGGCTGGACCTTCGACGACGGGCCGGGTGTGGTGCGCGACGACGTGAATGGCGTGCACGCGGTGTGGGAGCTCTATGCGCGTGCCGACGCGCAGTACACGGGCCGGGCGACGGTGCCCGTGCTGTGGGACAAGCAGACCGCGCGCATCGTCAGCAACGAGTCTGCAGACATCATGCGCATCTTCAACAGCGCGTTCGACGGGGTGGGCGCGCGCGCCGGCGACTACTACCCCGCGCCGCTGCGCGAGGAGATCGATGCCGTGAACGCGCGCGTCTACGACACGCTGAACAACGGCGTGTACAAGGCCGGCTTCGCGCAGACGCAGGAGGCCTACGACGCGGCGGTGGTGCCGTTGTTCGAGACGCTCGACTGGCTGGAGGCGCGGCTCACCGGCAAGCGCTGGCTGGTCGGCGAGCAGCTCACCGAGGCGGACATCCGCCTGTTCACCACGCTCCTGCGCTTCGACCTCGTCTACCACGGCCACTTCAAGTGCAACCTGCGCCGCCTGATCGACTACCCGCGGCTGTGGGCGTACACGCGCGCGCTCTACCAGCACACGGGCGTGCGCGAGACGGTCAATTTCGAGCACATCAAGAGACACTACTACCAGAGCCACCGCGGGGTGAACCCGCGCGGCATCGTACCGCGGGGCCCTTTGATCGACTTCGACGCGCCCGTTTAGTTGTAGCGGGCGTGCGATGCGCTATCGCGGGGCGATGGCCAACCCGCTGCTGAACGACCGCGACGTCTCCTTCCTGCTGTTCGAGTTGTTCGACGCGGCGGAGCTGTGCAGCTTGCCAGCGTTTGCCGAGCACTCGGCCGAGACCTTCGCGATGTATGTCGACGCCTGCCGCAAGGTCGCGCGCGAGGCGCTCTTTCCCGCGTATCGGCCGATGGACGAGGTGCCGCCGCGCTTGTCCGACGGGCGCGTGCTGGTGCACCCGAAGATGAAGGAGCTGCACCGCAGGCTGTCCGAGCTCGGCGCGGTGAACGCGACGCGGCCGGTCGAGGTGGGTGGCCAACAGCTGCCATTGATGGTGGCCGCGTGCGCGCACGCGTACCTGATGGCCGCCAACTTGAGCGCGTACGGCTACACCGGCCTGACCGCG
Organism: Polyangiales bacterium; assembly: GCA_036277895.1. Taxonomy (GTDB): domain Bacteria; phylum Myxococcota_A; class Polyangia; order Polyangiales; family DASUME01; genus DASUME01. The sequence continues at coordinate 1,935 of DASUME010000171.1, read as the reverse complement.
GGGGCCGCGCGCTTGATCGAGTCGTTCGGCACGGACGCGCAGCGGCGCGACTACATGGCGCGCATGTACGAGGGCACGTGGACCGGCACGATGGCGCTCACCGAGCCGCAGGCCGGCAGCAGCCTGGCAGACGTGGCCACGCGTGCCACGCCGGTGGGCGACGGCAGCTACCGCATCCAGGGCTCGAAGATCTTCATCTCGGGCGGCGATCACGATCTCACCGACAACATCGTGCACATGGCGCTCGCGCGCATCGAGGGAGCGCCGCCGGGCGTGAAGGGCATCAGCCTGTTCCTGGTGCCCGCGCGGCGCATCGAAGACGGCGTCGCGATCGCGAACGACACCGCGGTCGCGGGGGTGATCCACAAGATCGGCTGGCGCGGCCTGCCCAGCATCGCGCTCAACTTCGGCGAGAACGGCGACTGCCGCGGCTACCTGGTCGGTGAGCCGAACCAGGGCCTCGCGTACATGTTCCAGATGATGAACGAGGCGCGCCTGATGGTGGGCCTCAACGGCGTGTCGACCGCGTACGTCGCGTACCAGGAGGCGCTCGAGTACGCGAAGACGCGGCCGCAGGGGCGCACCGCGAAGGGCAGCGGCGGCCAGGTGGCGATCATCGGGCACGCCGACGTGCGGCGCATGCTGCTGCGGCAGAAGGCGATCGTGGAGGGAGGGCTGTCGCTGATCGTGTACGCCTCGCGCTGCGCGGACCTCGCGGAGCACGCAGTCGACCCGAAGGTGCGGCAGGAGAACGCGCTGCTGCTCGACTTGCTGACGCCGATCGCGAAGTCGTTCCCGGCCGAGAAGGGCTTCGAGGCGAACGCGCTGGCGGTGCAGATCCACGGCGGCTACGGCTACTCCAGCGAGTACCTGCCCGAGGCGTGGCTGCGCGATCAGAAGCTCAACAGCATCCACGAAGGCACGACCGGCATCCAGAGCCTGGACCTGCTCGGCCGCAAGGTGATGCTGCACGGCGGAGCCGCGTTCAAGCTGCTGCTGCGCGAGATCGAGCGCGCGATCGCGGCTGCGCAGGACCTCCCGCGCGACCAGGTCGACGCGCTGGCGCAGGGCACGGAGACGCTGCGCAAGCTGACCACTTCGTTGCTGACGAACGCGGACGCGGAGCTGCGGCTCGCGCACAGCGTCGACTACCTGGAGGCTTTCTCGACGGTGGTGATCGGCTGGATGTGGCTGCTGCAGGCGACCGCAGCCAAGCGCGCGCGCAGCGACGACCCGTTCTACCAGGGCAAGCTCAGCGCCGCGCAGTACTTCCTGCGCACCGAGCTTCCGCGCGTCGCGACGCTCGCCGCCCTGATCGACAGCGGCGAAGACTCGTACCTGCGCGCGCAGCCGGATTCGTTCTAGTAACTAGACCTTCGGCCACTCGTCGCAGGCGGTACCGAGGAACTGGCCGTGCTTCTTGTGGCGCTTGGGGGCGTGCTTGCGGGCGCGCTTCTTCGGCGTGTAGCCGCCGTCGTCGGCGTCCGGTGGCAAGCCGAGCTCGATGCGGCGGCGGCGGGCCTGATCTTGGGAGTCGGCGATACGGGTGGCGAGGTCCGGCAACTCTGGGCGGGTTTCGGGCGGCGGGTCGTCTGCGATCGGCATGAGCTGAACATACGAGCAGCATACGCGGGCAGGCAAGCGGGCGTTCACTTCCGCGCGAAAAGTGGACGAATTGCTCTGCAATGTCGTTTGAAGGCGGTCGATGCCGACACGCTGCTGGTTGCCTCTCGTCCTGACCGCGCTCGCGTGCGGGGCTGATCCGCGCGCGGACGCGCCCGACACGACCGCCGAGCTGCCACCCAGCACCGCGGTCGCGAGCGACGCCTCCGCTGGACCGCCTGTCATCGATGCCCAGGGCATGGATGCGGCGCCGCGCGTGGACTGTACGAACGACGGCGTCGCGTGCGACGACGCGGTGTTCTGCAACGGAGC
>DASUME010000170.1:0-4778 GCA_036277895.1 Polyangiales bacterium | reverse complement strand
GGACTTCGACACGCGCGCACGCTTCGACACGCCCGAGCTGGCCAAGAGCGACCTGTGCAGCGTGGAGCTGACGCTGCGCGCGCTGTTCGACGGCGCGCCCACGCTGGACTGGTTCGAGCCACCGCCCGAAGCGGCGCGCGCGCACGCGATCGAGCTGCTGGAGCGGCTGGGGGCGCTCGAGCAGGGACGCTTGAGCGCGCTCGGCGCATCGATGCTGGGGCTGCCGGTGCACCCACGTCTCGCGCGGCTCGGCTTGGCGCTGTGCGAGCGCGGCTTCTTCGACGAGGGAACCATGCTGACCGCGCTGCTGAACGAGCGCGACATCCGGCTCGGGCAGCGCTCGTTCTCGCGCACGCGGGCGCACGATCAGGTGGGCGAGAGTGATCTGCTGGCGCGGCTCGACGCGATCGAAGGTGTGCGCGACCGAAGCGCCGAGTCGCTGCGCCGCAACGAGCTCGATCCGGGCGCGGTGCAGGCGGTGTTCCGCACCCGCGATCAGCTGGCGCGCGCGTTCGGCTCCGTGCAGCGCACGATCGACGAGCCGTTCGATCGGGCGGTGCTGGTCTCCACGCTGCTCGCGTACCCGGATCGCGTGGGCAAGCGGCGCACGAAGAACGGCACGGACATCGTGCTCTCGGGCGGTGGCTCGGCCGCGCTCGCGCCCGCGAGCGTGGTGAAGGAAGCGGAGCTGCTGGTCGCGGTCGAGGCCGAGGAGCGCGGCCGCGGTGCGCTGGTGCACGCGGCGAGCGCGATCGAAGCCGAGTGGCTGCTGGAGTACTTCCCCGAGCGCGTGCGCAGCGAGCGTACGGTGTCGTTCGCGGGCGAGCGCATCGAGGTCAGCGAAGCGCTGATGTACGACGCGCTGGTGCTCGATGCCTCGAAGCGACCCGCCACACCGAGCCCCGACGTCGCGCAGGCGCTGGCGAAGGCCGCACTCGCGCGCGGTGCCGCCGCACCGTGGGACGTCGACGCGGTCGAAGATCTGCGCAGGCGCGTCGAGTTCGCGCGCACGCACGGCGCGAAGCTCGAAGCCCTGGACGTCGAGGCCGCGCTGCTCGCGCACTGCGCGGACAAGGTGAGCTTCGACGAGCTGCGCGCCGATCCGTTCGATCAGGCGCTCACGCGCATGATCGAGCTGCAGCGCGTGAACGAGCTCGCCCCCACGCGCGTGCGCCTGCCGCACCGCGAGCTGAAGGTGCACTACGAGCTCGATCGCCCACCGTGGATCGAGTCGCGCCTGCAGGACTTCTTCGGCGCCCTCGATGGCCCACGCGTGGGCGGCCAGCCCCTCGTGCTGCACCTGCTCGCGCCCAACCAACGCCCCGTCCAGGTGACCACCGACCTACGCGGCTTCTGGGACCGCCACTACGCGAGCGTGCGCAAGGAGCTGATGCGCCGCTACCCCCGCCACAGCTGGCCCGAAGACCCCCGCACCGCCAAGCCGCCCGAACCCCGCCCCCCACGCCGCTAACTCGCCCTCGTCCGAGTCCGAGTCCGAGTCCGTGTCCGGGCCCGAGCCCCAAGCCCCGCTCGGCCGCCGCGCCAAGCTGACGCGGCGTGATCGCGATGCAGGTGCCGTTCTTGCGGGAGCTGGACGAGGTGCGCGCGCTGCCGATCCTGCTCACGCAGCTCGCGCGCGGCATGCTCTCGGAGCAGCGCGTCGCGTGGGTGCGCGATGATCCCGACGCGAGCGCGTGCAGCGCACGCTCGTCAACATGCTCGAGCAGCTACTGCTGTAGAGCCTGCGCGAGCACCCACGGCTGCACGATCACGAACTGAAAACGCTGCGCGGGGTTGCCCTGGAACGTGCGCGCGTCTTCGTCGAGGCAGCGCCGGAGCTCCCCACTCGCGAGCCGCGCTTCCACCGCTTGGCGATCGTCGCGCGCCAGCTCCACGGCCAGCGTCAGCAAGTCTGCGTCATGGCGCGCGAGCAACAGCCCGCCGCGCGCGAACTGGTAGAGCAGGTCCGGCCAGCGCGCGGGCAGGATCTCGGAGCGCAGCTTCTCGCGCAGGTCTTCCACGCGCGCTGACGTGAACGCGATCGGCCTCGCGCGCAAGTCCCGGCGCGCTACCATCGCTCGGCGATGCGCGACGACGTCCTGATGATCCACGAGATCTACGCCTCCATTCAGGGCGAATCCTCGTTCGCGGGCGTGCCGTGCACCTTCGTGCGCACCACCGGCTGCAACCTGCGCTGCTCTTGGTGTGACACCACACAAGCCTTCCACGGTGGGCAAAAGCTGGCGCGCTCCGAGGTGCTGACGCGCGCACTGGCCATGAACACGCCGCTGGTCGAGCTCACGGGCGGCGAGCCTTTGCTGCAGGCGGGCGTACCGCCCTTGCTGCGCGAGCTGTGCGACGCCGGCAAGACCGTGCTGATCGAGACCAGCGGCGAGCGCGACATCTCCGTCGTCGACCCGCGCGTGCACCGCATCGTCGACGTGAAGGCGCCCGGCAGCGGCGAGCACCTGCGCAACCGCCGCGAGAACTGGCAACACCTGACGCAGCGCGACGAGCTCAAGTTCGTGCTCAAGCACCGCGAAGACTACGAGTGGTCCCGCGCCCTCGTGCGCGAGCAGGCGCTGCACGAGCGCTGCAACCACGTGCTGTTCTCACCCGTGCACGGCGTGCTCGACCCGCGCGAGCTGGTCACCTGGGTGCTCGAAGACACGCTCCCGGTGCGCGTCAATCTGCAGCTCCACAAGTACGTCTGGGACGCCACCACCCAGGGCGTCTAGGCTCGCGCGGAAGCTGCGTCTTCGGTGTACAGCGCGTCGATCTCCTTCGCCCACACCTCTTCCACCCGCCGACGTTTTACCTTCATCGTGGGGGTCAGCTCGCCGTTCTCCACGTCGAACGCCCGCGGCAGGATCGTGAAGCGCTTGATCTGCTCCACGCGTGCGAGCTCTTCGTTCACCTTCGCGACGTGCGCCTCGATCTGCTCGCGCACGTCACCCGGCGCTTCGAGCGTGATCAACGCCGTCAGGTAACGCCGTCGGTCGCCGATCACGACCGCCTCGGCGATCAGCGGCGAGCGCTTCAGCGCCTCCTCGATGCGCTTGGGCGCCACGTTCTTGCCGCCCGCCGTGATCAAGATCTCGCGCTTGCGGCCGGTGATGGTCAAGAAGCCCTCGCCGTCGATCTCGCCGAGGTCGCCGGTGTGCAGCACGCCCTCGCGCAGCGCCTGCGCCGTGGCCTCCGGATCGCCGTCGTAGCCGAGGAACACGTGCGGGCCGGAGATCAGCACCTCGCCGTCCTCCGCGAGCGCGATCGTGGTCCCGGGCAGCTTGGGGCCCACGCTGCCGAGCCGCGCGCGCGCCGGCTGGTTCAGCGTGGCCGGACCGCTGCACTCGCTCTGCCCGTACACCTCCAGGATCTGCACGCCGAGCGACGCGAAGTAGATCAGCACCTCTTCGTCGATCGGCGCCGCCCCACTCAGGCAGATGCGCGCGTTCGAGAGCCCGAGCCCACGATGCATACGCTCCAGCACCAGCTTGCGCGCGAGCTCGTACTGCACGCTCAGCTCCAGCGACGGCTCGCGGCCCTCGTTCTTGGCCGTCACGTAGCGCAGCCCGATCGCGCGCGCCCACTGCACCACGCGAGCGCGCGGTCCGTGCTCGCGGGCGAGCCGTTGCTCCATGCCGTCGTGCAGCTTCTCCCAGATGCGCGGCACGCCGAACACGATCGTGGGCTGCACCTCGCGCAGGTTCGCGGGCGCGCGCGCGACCGACTCCGCGTAGTACACCGCGCCGCCAGTGGTGATCGGCCCGTGCACGGTGAACATCTGCTCGGACACGTGCGACAGCGGCAAGTACGACAAGCTGGTGTCGCCCGGCCCGGCGCGCAGCACGTCGCGCACCACGTCGGAGGTCCAGGTCAGGTTGCGGTGCGAGAGCATCACCGCCTGCGGCGCGCCCTCGGTTCCGGAGGTGTAGACGAGCACCGCGGCGGCTGCGGGGTCGAGCGCCTCCACGCGTGCATCGAGCTGCGCCTCGTCGAGCTCCGCGCCCAGCTTCAAGAAGCCGTCCCACGAGCTGGCGAGGGCGTGCACGGGAGCGGGTGCGCCACGCATGAACACCACCCGCTGCACGCTCGGCGCGAGCACCTCGCGCACGCGCGCGAACAGGGCCTCGTTCTCGACCAGCAACACGCGCGGGTTGGTGTGCGCGAGCGTGGACTGCAGCTCGGCGCTGCTGCTGGTGGTGTACAGGCCCGCGCCGCGCGCGCCGATGCTGATCGCCGCGAGCAGCATCGTGGACCACTCGGGCCGATTGCCGCCGAGCATGGCGACCGTGTGGCCGGGCTCGATCCCGAGTGCGATCAAGGAGTGCGCGGCGCGGCGAACGTCGCGGGCGTAGCCGGCCCAGCTGGTGGCTTGCCACACGCCGTTCTCTTTCACGAAATACGCGGGCTCGTCGCCGCGTGCGCTGGAGCGCTCGAACAGCCGCGCCGGGATCGTGTCTCGCGCCATGGCGTTTCCCCCGCGGCACAGGCTAGCACTACTGCGATGGGCGCCAGCTTCCTCGTCGAGGGGGCGCGATCGTCCCAGGCCGTGTAACCTACGGGCGTGGGGCGTCACCGCGTTATCGACCTCCGACCCTATCTCGATGGCGGCGGCAACGCGCGGCCGGAGCACCGGCTCGAGGTGCACTGGCTCGGCAGCATCGTGGAGGTGGTCACCGCCTGCCGCACGGGGGCCCGCTGGGAGCGGGCCGCGGTGCCTTGTGATGATGCCAAGTGCGCCGGCCGGCTCGGCGTGCGCCGGATCGGAGACGCCT
>DASUME010000169.1:0-9131 GCA_036277895.1 Polyangiales bacterium | reverse complement strand
GCCGATCTCCTTGCCCGTCGAGTCGTAGGCGCGGATGGTCTGCTTGCCGGTGTTCGTGTTGCCGATGTAGTAGCGGCTGTTGTTGGGGCTGGTCTTGGCGAAGCCCGCCTGCGGCAGGTTCATCGGGCCGAAGTAGCGGATGGGCTCACCGGCGTTGTTGTCCATCTTGATGGTCGCGCAGCCGACGAGCTGACGCTTCTTGTCCGCGCTCCACGCGTAGACGGCGCCGGAGATCGGGCCCTTCGTGGCGTCGGGCGTGAACGTGTAGTTGCTCGCCGTGTCGCTGAGCAGCGTCGGCACGATGTCCGACGAGGCCTTCGGGACCACGCGCACGGTCTCTTCGCCGCCGCCGATCTCGGTCGGGTAGTTGGCCGAGTACGTGTCGATCGTGCTCGGCGCCTGGCCGGTGACCTTGAACGTCACCTTCTTGCCGACCGGCAGGCCGGAGAGCGAGACCTTACCGGTACCGCTGGTGGTGCCCGTGATGTTGAGCGAAGCGCCGGTGTCGTTGTCGAGCGCCGTCACGACGTAGCCGGGAGCCGGGGGCTCACCGCTCGGGGCCGTGATGACCACGAGAAGATCCATCTTACCGTCCGCCTTGACGACCGGGTCGTTGGTCGCGATCGGAGTGCTCGCGTCGCTCGCGGGGCCTGCGTCGCCGTTGCCGTTGCCGGAATCGACGCTGCCGTCGATCGTCGGGTTGGGCGAGTCGTCGCCCCCGTCGTCATCGCCGCAGCCGAAAGCAAAAGCGCCCAAGACCAGCAGCGCGGAAGAGAGGGAAGAGCGAGTCGTCATCAACATTCTCGTGGCTCCTTAACCGGGCGCAGAAACCGAATCCCCTGCCCGAGCCCGAGTCGTATAGCAGGGTAAGACTCAGAAGAGCAGACTTCTGTTGCCTCTTCTGATTTGTCTGCACCAGACATCGCGCGGGGCCCGCGCGCAACTTAGTCGCCGAGCCTCGCGCGTTATCTTGTGCGCTTGAGGGATCGGGGCCCCTACCCGTGCGCCGCGCGTGGTCAGCGCGGTTGTTCGATCCTGGTGCAGACATGCTCGCGCGCGCACCATGCGCGAGCGAGCCACGCCATGAACGCCTGCCAGCAGAAATGTTCATCCCGGCTTGTAGAGAACGCTCACGACTTACTCCGAACGCAGCCGAAGTTATCCCCCTCCGCCTTGCAACCTGCCACTGCGCACGTTGCTCGCGAGAACGCGTGCGTCCCCAAACGGGCACAACGCACGCACGTTCGCACTCGGGCGCCAGCGGCGACCGCTGTGCCCCGATCAGATCGTCCGCCCATGGACGCCTACACCACGCCCGATCGCCTACCTGCCCCCGGCCCTGTCAGCGGACGGCGACACCGCTGCGAGCGGGCATCGGCTGGCGCACCCGGAGCCGCGAGCGCCCGTCGCACCGCTGCTGTCGCCCCCCCACCGAGATCCGCGCGACGTGAGCGGGCACCGCGCGGTCTGTGCGCCGCGATCGAGACCTTACCGTCTGCAGACTTGAGGTCTTACGATCTTACTCACTCGCCTTACTGTCCGCGCACGACGCCCACAGCAAATCGTAGCGAGCGCGGCGGCGCGCGAGGACGACCGTGCACGCGCTATGCAGCGCGCAAACGAAGACCCCCGCGCCTTTCGGTCGCGGGGGTCGGTCGTGCACGCTGCGCCAAGCTGGCGCGGGGATTACTCGGCGGCGCTGGAGGTCGCCACCGGCTGCACGTTGGCGGCCGTGGCCTGCGCGACGCGCTCGATCAGCAGCTCACGCTGGAGCTTGAGCGCGCGCGGCAGCGTGGAGCCGACCTTGTCGAACCACTCGGCCTGGCCCTCGAGCTCCTGCTTCCACTCGTTGAGGTCGACCTTCATGGCCGCCTCGAGATCCGCCGGCGTGGCGTCCAGGCTCTGCGTGTCCAGGCCGCCATCGACCGGCACGTGGCCCACGACCGTCTCCTGCGAGGCCGCTCGGCCCTCGACGCGGTCGACGATCCACTTCAGCACGCGCATGTTGTCGCCGAACCCGGGCCACACGAAGCGGCCTTCCTTGTTCTGGCGGAACCAGTTGACCATGAAGATCTTGGGCGGGTTCTTGATCTTCGACTGCATGCCCAGCCAGTGCTGGAAGTACTCGCCGACGTTGTATCCGCAGAACGGCAGCATCGCCATCGGGTCACGGCGCACGATGCCGACCTGACCGACGGCCGCGGCCGTGGTCTCCGAGCCCATCGTGGCGCCGAAGTACACGCCGTGCGCCCAGTTGAAGGACTCCATGACGAGCGGCACGGTGGTGGCGCGGCGGCCGCCGAAGATGATCGCGCTGATCGGCACGCCCGCGGGGTTGTTGACCTCGGGCGAGAGCGCCGGGTTGTTCTCGGCGGGCGAGGTGAAGCGGCTGTTCGGGTGCGCCGCCTTCTCCTTCGACTCGCCCTTGATCCAGGGCTTGCCCTGCCAGTCGGTCAGCTTGGCCGGCACTTCGCCGTCCTTGCCTTCCCACCACACGTCCTTGTCCTCGGTGATGGCGACGTTCGTGAAGATCGAGTTCTTCAGGACGGTCTTCATCGCGTTGGGGTTGGACTTGTTGCTGGTGCCGGGGGCGACGCCGAAGTAGCCGTTCTCCGGGTTGATCGCCCACAGGCGGCCGTCCGGACCGACGCGCATCCACGCGATGTCGTCGCCGACGGTGGTGATCTTCCAGCCCTTGTAGTGCTGGGGCGGGATCAACATCGCGAAGTTGGTCTTGCCACACGCGCTCGGGAACGCGGCCGCGACGTAGTGCTTCTCGCCCGTGGGGCTCTCGACGCCGAGGATCAGCATGTGCTCGGCGAGCCAGCCTTCCTTCTTGCCGAGGTAGCTGCCGATCCGGAGCGCGAGGCACTTCTTGCCGAGCAAGACGTTGCCGCCGTAGCCGGAGCCCACCGACCAGATGGTGTTGTCCTGCGGGAAGTGCATGATGAAGCGGCGCTCGGGGTTCAGGTCGAGCGTGCTGTGCAGGCCGCGGTTGAAGTCGTTGCTGTTGCCCAGCTGGTCCAGCGCTGCTTTGCCCATGCGGGTCATGATGCGCATGTTGAGGACCACGTAGACGCTGTCGGTCAGCTCGACGCCGACCTTGGACAGCGGCGAACCGAGCGGGCCCATGACGTACGGGATGACGTACATCGTGCGGCCCTTCATCGCGCCGTCGTAGAGGCCGCGCATCTTCTTGTACGCGTCTTCCGGAGCCATCCAGTTGTTGGTGGGGCCGGCCTCATCCTTGGTGGGCGTGCAGATGAAGGTGAGGTGCTCGACGCGAGCGACGTCGTTCGCCGAGCTGCGGCTCGAGTAGCAACCGGGAAGCTTGTCCTGATTGAGCGGCTCGATGATGCCCTCGGAGACCGCGAGCTTCGTGAGCCGGTCGTGCTCGGCATCGCTGCCGTCGACCCACACGATCTGCTCGGGCTTCGTTAGCTTGGCCGTCTCTTCCACCCACTGCAGCAGGTGGGGGTTCTTCGTCAGTTGCGTCTGCGTCGTGGTCATCGCGTCTGGGCTCTCAGGTTGGGGACTCGGCCTCGGGTACACCGTCTCAACACGGTCGGCGTCCCAGCCAGCTCGGCACTCCGCTCACGAGGAGAGGGGCGTTCCAGCACGTGTCACGCGGGCACGCATCTGGCGACCGGACTTGTGTAGCGCGTCTGCCGAACGGACGCATCCGTGCTGCGGAATGCTCGCAACTTTTGGTGAGTCCGCACCGCGAACCACGCGAGCTGTGAGCCTCGAAGAGCGGAGCGGCGGTCGTACATCTCACAAGCGTCTATACGCGACCGCAGCGCCGAACTATTTCAGTTCCGCCCTCCAGCGTAGCGCGCCTGTCGTCTTCACTGGCAAGCTTTCCAACAGTAAAGCCGGCCTGCTGCTTGCTGGGTGTAAAGGGCCCGTTATCCTCGGCCCGATGTACAAGCTGCCGCTCGAGGGTCATGCCAGTCCGGAGGCTCCCGAAGCCTGGCGCGCGCAGCTGGCCGGGGCGATCACGGACCTGGCCGGGTTGGAGCAGGCCGTGCGCCTCACGGACGCCGAGCGGCGCGGTGCCGAGCGTGCGCTCACGGGCGGCTTTCCCCTCTCGATCACGCCGTATTACGCCAGCTTGATCGACCCCGACGACCCGGCCTGCCCGATCCGCCGCCAGGTCGTCCCGCACGCCGACGAAGCCCGCGAAGTTCCTGGCGACCTGCGTGATCCACTCGGTGAAGAAGCCAACGAAGTCGCAGCACACCTGGTGCAGCGCTACCCCGACCGCGCGCTCCTGATCGCGACCGATCGCTGCAGCGTCTATTGCCGCTTCTGCACCCGCTCGCGCATGGTCGGCAACGGCGGTGGCACCCGCTCGCTCGAGGCGCTGGAGCCGGCCTTCCTGTACTTGGCAGCACATCCCGAGGTGCAGGAGGTGATCGTCTCGGGCGGAGATCCGCTGGTGATGAAGAGCGAGCGCATCGCGCAGCTGCTCGCGCGCCTGGCTGCGATCCCGCACATCGGTGACGTGCGCGTCGCATCGCGCACGCCGGTCGCGCTGCCGCAGCGGATCACACCGGAGCTCTGCCGCGCGCTGCGCGCGCACCCGGCGGTCTGGCTGATGACGCACTTCAACCACCCTCGCGAGCTGACGGACGAGTCCCGGCGCGCCTGCGCGCTGCTGGTCGATCACGGCATCCCGGTCATGAACCACACCGTGTTGCTGGCCGGCGTGAACGACGATGCACGCACGCTGGAGGCGTTGTTCCGCGGCCTCGTGCGAACGCGCGTACGACCTTACTATCTGTTGCAGGCCGATCCCGTACGCGGCACCGGACACCTGCGTACGCCGCTCGACGTGGGCCTCACGATCATGGCGGAGCTGCAGGGCCGCTTGAGCGGCATCGCGCTGCCGAAGCTGATCGTCGACACCCCAAACGGCCGCGGCAAGGTGCCCGTGGGCCCAAACAACATCGTGAAGCACGACGACGGGGTCACCACGCTGCGCACGTTCCGCAACGAGCTCGTCGACTACATCGATCCGCCCAGGTCGTAGCGCAGCTCCGCCTCGAAGTACTGGGCCGGATCGGGGTCACGCCAGCGCATGCGATCGGGCACCACGTCGTTGTAGAGCCTGCGGTCGGGCAGGAACAGCGCGTACAGCACGCGCACCTTGAGGCCCTTGGCGACCGCGTACAGCAGACCCGCATCGAGCTCGCCGCCGGCGAAGCCGCGCTCGGCGCCGAGCACGCTGGGCTGCGGACGCGCGAACGCGTGCGCGTCGAGCTGAACGGTCAGCTTCTCGAGCAGACGTCCAGTCGCATGCAGCACCGCGCTCGCGACGTTGGTGCGCTTCTGGCCGTTCTGGTTGAAGGCGTCTGCGAGCCCGAGCCACTTGTGGCCGCTCGGGTACAGGTCTTCCCAGCCGTGGCTGCGCTCGCCATCGCGCGGGTTCGCGCCCGATGCATACAGGGCCTCGAACGACAGGCGCAGGCGCTCGCCGAACAGCGCAACCCCGAGCTCCACGTCGCCTTGCCAGGCGAGCGCGCGCACGGACTCGACGATGCCGGGACGCGTGCCGGCCTGCATGCCGGCCTCCGCGCGGTAGTCGCACGCCCCGACGCGGCCCTTCCCGCGCGCGCCCAACGTGAGCTCTCGCGCGCCTTCACGACGCATCTGCGCATCCTTGACCACGCCCCAGACGCGCGCGAGCAGGTACAGATCGAGCTCCGTGATCGCCGTGAAGTACGCGTGCGCGAGGGAACCCAACGAGCCGTACGCGCCGAGGAAGTAGAGGTCGCCATCTCCCGTGCCGGGAAAGTCGGGGCGGCCCTCGTCGATCACATTCGCGAACAAGTCGAGCCACGCCTGATCGCCGATGCGCGCGCGCAGGCCGTCGAAGGTGCGGCCGACCTCGTTCCAGTCGTTGTTGCCGATCATCAGCGCGTCGCCGTAGACCATCTCGTAGCGGCCGGCGTCGAAGCGGATGCGCTTGCCCTGCAGGCGCGCGTAGCCCTCGTGCAGACCGAGCCTGGCATCCGCGATCGTGCTCGCGTTCTCGCCGAAGGTGCCTGCCGCTTGCGGCGTGATCTGCACCGCGGCCGCGAGGCCCTCGCCGAGCGCGAGCAGGCCGGTGTTGAAGCCGAAGCGCGTGCGATAGAAGAACGCGTCGCCTTCCTGAAAGCGCCCGCGCGCGATGCCGAGGTCGTCGTAGCCGTGGCGCAGCTCGTAGCGAGTGAACGAAGACACGGTGTACGTCGGTGACCAGCGCGGCGGTGGCGGTGGCGGCGGCGGCGGCGCGAGTACGCTCGCCGGCGTGGTGAGCTGCTCGGGCGTCGGCGGCAGAGGCGCAGGGGTGACCGGCTCGGGCACGGGCGGCTGCTCACTGGTCCGCGCGGGCACAACCTCCGGTGGCGCGGGGGTAACGTCCGTAAACGTCGCGTCGACGTCCGGTGACGCGGCGTCGAGGCCTGCGTCGTTCATGGGTTCAGCGGCCGTTGGCTCGAGGTCCTGCGCGAGCGCGCGCAGCGGGACACCGGCCAGCAGCGCCATGATCAGTGCGAACAACGCGATCAAGGTACAGCTCACTTCGACGCCATCACGGGGGTGCAGCGTCGGCGGGAGCTTAGTCAGCGTCGCCGCGACGTCCACTGCGCGTGCATTGCGCGCCACCCTGCGCGAAGCTCTGCGGCGAGGAGACGCCATGATCGATCACACCGGCTACAACGTCAGCGACGGCAAGCGCAGCCGCACGTTCTACGATGCGGCGCTGAAGCCGCTCGGCATCGCTGTGCAGATGGAAGTGCCGACCGAGCACACGGGCGGTGCACTGGTGCTCGGCTACGGCGAGCCCGGCAAGCCCGACTTCTGGATCGCCGAAGGCACGCCCAACGAACCCCGCGTTCACGTCGCGTTCCGGGCCAAGACACGCGCCGCGGTGGAAGCGTTCTACCAGGCCGCGCTGGCGAACGGCGGCACCGACAACGGTCCGCCCGGCCTGCGCACGCACTACCACCCGAGCTACTACGCCGCGTTCGTGCGCGATCCCGACGGCCACAACGTCGAGGCCGTCACGCTGGCGCCGTGATCAGAAGTAGGTGGTGAAGCGCGCGAGCAGCGACGTGCCCGAGTCGTCGCGCTTGATCGCGTCGAGGCGCGTCTCGAAGCGCTGGTTCACCAGCCAGTCGAGCGTCACCCAACCACCGGGCTGCAGGTCCGCACTGGCGGGCCCCACGCTCGTGCCTTCGTCGCGCGCACCGAGCTTCACGAGCCCCGCCGTCCCGAGCAGGCGCAAGCCCTCGAGCAGCGTCAGGTCGAGCTGGAGCGCAGCGCCGTAGCCGAGCTCACGACGCGAGTTGTGCTGCGCCCCGATCTCTCCCGCGATGGCGAAGGCACGCGCGAGGCGCAGCCGCGCGAAGAAGCTGGTGGCGAGACGCGTGGTCGAGAGCGTCTGCAAGAACATGCGGTCGGCATCCGCCACCGTGACGCGTCCGTTCACGCCCATCACGAACGTGGGTGCGAGTGCGTACTGCACGAAGGCGCTGTAGCCGCGCTCGCGAAACGGGTCGGGCGTCGACTTCTGCTCGCGAACCTCCGCGAGCGGATCGAGCCTGACAGACAAGGTCCTACAGGGCAGCAGCGCGCCGTCGCCGATGCGCTTGATGCGTTCGCCGCGGGTGAGGTCACGCGTGAAGAGGTAGCCCTCGGGCACCCGCAAGCCGAAGGGCAGGCTGAGCTGCGAGGCTCGCGCGCTCCATCGTGAGCGCTCTGCGTGCGCGCGACCACAAACCAGGCTCGCCAAGCACGCGAGAACCAACGACGTCCAAAGTCCCCGCATCCGTTGCCCAGTACGTGCCGCGAGGCGCGCAAAAGCGGTCACGCAAAGGCGGGAGCGAACGCACGCTCAGGGCAAAAGGTCGTAACGCAGCTCGGTCTCGAAATAATGCACGGGATCCGGGCTGCCGGGCGGCGTGCGCACCGGGAGGCGGTCGGCATACAGCGCGCTGTCCGGCATGAACAACGCATACAGCGCGCGCACCTTCAGGCCCTTGGCGAGCGTGTAGACCACGCCCACGTCGACCTCGCCGCCGGCGAAGCCGTCCTTGCCGTTGACCACACTCGGCTCGGGGCGCGTGAACAGGTGGCCGTCGACCTGGATCACCACCGGCTTGAACGGGTTCGCGGTGAGGTGCAGCACGCCGCTGGCGACGTTGGTGCGCTTGATCGTTCCCTGCACGAACGCATCGCTCAGGCCGAGCCACTTGTGCGCGGTCGGGAACAGCTCGTCCCAGCCCGTGTTCTTGCCGCGGCTGCGCGGGTTGTCACCCGATGCGTAGAGGCCCTCGAGGCCGATGCGCAGCTTGTCTTGTGCGAGGTTGAGCCCGAGCTCCAGGTCGCCCTGGTAGGCGAGCACGTCGACGCTATCGACGGTGCGCGTCGCGAGCGCGCCGTTGCTGAGCGCCGGCGCGGCACCGGGGCGTGAGCCCGCCTGCATGCCCGCCTCGACGCGGTAGTCGAACAACCCGAAGCGCGCCTTGCTGCGCAGGCCGAGCGTGGCCTCGGCGGCGTTCTCGCGGCGGAACGTGGTCATCGCGTTGGCGGCGGCACCGGTGGCAGCCTGCACGTTCTTCGCGTCGCCCCACGCGCGCACCAGCACGTAGGCATCGAGGTCGAGGCCCTGCTTGATCGCCGGGCCGAGCGCCGCGTAGCCGCCCAGGAAGTAGTAGTCGCCGTCTGCCGCGCCGAGGAAGTCAGGGCGGCCCTCGTCGACGACGTTCGCGAACAGATCGAGCCAGGCCGAGGTGGGGCTGCTGGAGATGCGCGCGCGCACGCCGTCGAACGTGCGGGCGATCTCGTTCCAGTCGAGGTTGCCGATCACCAGCGCGTCGCCGTAGTTCAGCTCGTAGCGGCCGGCATCGACGCGCACGAACTTGCCCGCGATGCGCGCGTAGCCTTCGTGCAAGCCGAGCTGCGCGTCGACGATCGTGTTCGGGCCGTTGTTGCCGAACGTGCCGGCGGCTTGCGGCGTGAACTGCAGGCCGACCTTGATGCCCTGCCCGAGGTCGAACATCCCCGTGTTGAGGCCGAAGCGCACGCGGTAGAACACGGCGTCGCCCTCGGAGAAGCGCGCGCGGCCCGTGCTCAGGCCGAGG
>DASUME010000168.1:0-3928 GCA_036277895.1 Polyangiales bacterium | reverse complement strand
CGCGCGAAGTAGCCCCCTAGGAAAGGCCCTTCACGTCGCGAAACGCCTGCTGGATGCTCGCCTCCAGGCGATGCAGCTCGTCGTCCGTCAGCTCCGCGAACAGCTCACGCTTGGCCTTGCTCAGCACGAATCCTCGCCCGTCCCGTTGGTTTTGAACCACCAGGCGCAGGAAGAGGTCCTCGCGCTGATCGGGGAGCTCGACCGAGTCCCGCATCGCGGTCTTCGCAGCGTCCATCGCGCGCAGCACCTCGAGTTCTTCCACGAGCTCGGTCTTGATCGCGGCCTCGAACCATCGACACAGCGCTTCGAGCTGAACGGTAAGATCGGGATAGCGGTAGAGATGCCTCGTCTCGTTGCTGACCTGCATGCCTCCGTCGCGCGGATCGATCGCGTACTCGACGAAGGGCATGATGCGCTTCGAGAAGTCCTCGAGAGCCGTATCGTACCCTGGCTGATCGTGCAGAATCGCCGCGGACGTCGGGATGACCACGGCCTTCGGCGTGAAGTTCGTCGCGGACAGCACGCGGTGCAGGATCAGCCGGTGCAGGCGCCCGTTTCCGTCCTCGAAGGGGTGGAGGTACACGAACCCGAAGCTCAAGCAGCCGGCCACCACGAAGTCGACGAACGGCTCGCTGGAAGGAGCGTCGTGGTGCGCACGCCAGGCGGCGACGAATGCCGCCATCAGGTCAGCGAGATCTTTGTGGCGCGGAGCGATGTAGTGAACGCGCTCGTGCCCACTCAGGAGCCGCTGCTCGGAGACCCTGACCTCCGTGCTGCGCAGCGACTTCGGCGTGAAGCGCGGGTCGGAGATGATGATGCCGGCGATTCGGATCAGCTCGTCGAGGTCCCACCAAGAAGGACCGGAGCCCTGCGCTTGCGAGAAGAGCGCTTCCACGAAGCGCTCCATTCGATCGGACGGCGTGGCGCGCTCGATCTCGAAGCTGGCGCGAGTCTCCTTCGCATACAGATAACGAATCGCTCGCTGCAGGTCGCCGGGGCTCAGCTCGCTGACCACGGCGTGCGCGAGTCCGCTCAAGCCCGCCTTGGCGTAGCCCTCGATGGTCTCGGTACGGCGCACGAGCGGACACCACTCGGGCGATGGGCTGAGCATGTTGAAGTTGACGCGGTAGCGCCGCAGCTTGCGACCGGGCCGTGTGACGTACTCGTTCCCATCGAGCACATCGACGTAGGCACCTGCGGCGACGTCATCCACCGCGAGGCGAGCGTCGAGCAGCCACTCGTAGAAGAACCAGAGCCGCCGCAGATAGGCAGACGTCGGACGCTCGCGAATCGCGACCGTGAGCGCATCAGGTCCAAGCGCCTCGAACACGCTGCGCAGGGTGAGCAGGTCGACGCCGTCGTAGCGGAGCGCGAACGTCAGGTGGTCGATCGTATCGTCCCGAGCGAACTGCCCGGGAAATGACTCGTGCACCCCGTCCGCCGTGACGTGACGTTCTCGGGCGCCGGGACCGATGCTCGAGAGGTGTCTGGGCGCCGGGACCTGGAGCGCAAAGCGCTCGATCAGGGCCGCATAGCCGACCGGCCGCCGCATATTTTCGTCACGGGCCACATATTTTTATAACACGCGCCGTGCGGACTCATAAAATCGTACGGCGCCGGGCTCAGGCCTCGTTGCCGATCTGGGCCCACTTCACCGGCTTGAACCAGCGCACGATGAAGTAGACGTCGAGCGCGACGAAGGCCAGGCACGCGAACGCGATGAACAGCGTCCAGACGTAGCTGCCCGGGGGCTCGTCGGCGAGCAGCAGGAACGACTCGCCGGTGATCGGCAGCTTGGCGTCGCGCTGCATCACGCGCGCGAGCTCGGCGTAGCGGCCGCCGAGATCATCGAACGTCACCAGGCGCCCGCTGTACTCGCTGCGCACGAAGCTCTCGCCGCCCGCGTCCGGCACCTGCACGTACAGGTTGCGTTGCCCGGCGAGCGGGAAGACGCGGTAGCGCGTGCCGAAGCCGCGCCGGAAGCCGACCGCATGCGCGAGCGTGGGCGTGCCCATGATGCGCACGTAGCTGTTCGACACCAGCGCGCTCGGCTCGAGCTGACGCACGTGCGCCAGCTCCGTCAGCTGCGTCTGCATCAGCGCGTACGCCATGTCTCGGCGCAGCGACACGAGCAGCGCCATCGCCGCCACCACCGCGGCCGCCATGATCGTCAGCGTGGTCAGCCGCTGCACCTGCGGCGGTGCATGGATGGCCGCCAGCTCCGGGTCGAAGACCTCCGCTTCGCGTACGGGGACACCCGCCGGACCGCCGGGAGGAAGCTGCGTGGACGCTGTGTCGTCGAGCTGCGGCACTGGAGATTGGACACCCGAGTGGATCGAAGGTTCTGAGTATTTTTTGGGTTGCCAGCGCACGGCGGAGCCGGCGCGGAAACGACCTTTGTCAGCCCGCAAACCGAACGGACAGCCAGGCGAGAATCGTGTCTCCGAAGAACAAGAACTCCAGCGCGGAAAGCGCCAGCATCGGGCCGAACACCATCATCGTGGGCCCGGGCGCCCCGTGCTCCTCGGCGCTCAGGTCGGGCTCTTCCGGGAGCGCAGCTGCCTCTTCGGGCAACTCCGGCACCAGTGGGATGCCGAAAGCGGTCGCCAGGCCCGCGGCGATCAGCCCCTGGATGCTGCCGGCCACGAGCGCGAACAGCACCGCCTCCCAGCCCAGGAATGCCCCGATCATCAGCAGCAGCTTCGCGTCGCCTTCGCCCATGCCGCGTCGCCCGGTGACCAGCTCGTACGCCACCACGAACAGACCCTGCACGATCAGGAAGCCGAGGCCCGCGCCGATCGCGCACGAGAGCGGACCGGGCCCGGTCCGCAGCCCCACCGTAGCCAGCCCGAGCGCAGCGCCCGGCAGCGAGACCTCGTCCGGGATCTCCATCCACTCGAGGTCGACGAAGGTGGCCACCAGCAGCCCGCCGACGAACGCGAAGTAGAGCAGGGTGTCGAGCAGCGCGTGCGCCGCGGTGGCCTCGGGGTCCGCGCCCATCAGATACTGCTCGGCCACGGCCAGGCAGAGCACCGCGCCCAGCACCTCGACCCAGACGTAGCGGCTGGTCATCTTCGCGCCGCAACAGCGGGCCCGGCCGCGCAGCAACACGAAGCCCAGGATCGGCACGTTGAGGTACCAGCGCACGGGCGCGCCGCAGGCCGGGCAGTGCGAGGGCGGCTTGACCACCGACATGCCGCGCGGCCAGCGGTAGATCGCGACGTTGAAGAAGCTGCCCCAGAGCGCCCCGAACACCAGCGCGCCCGCCCGCACGAGCCACGCCGGGAGGTCCCCCGCCAGCAGCACCGATTCGTACTCCACGCCCACAGTGTAGAGCAGCTGACCAAAACTCCCGCAGGAACAGCCGGGTTCATGTGTGCTACAGAGCGCGCCCGTGTCTGAACAGAATCCGCGCGAAGAGCTGGGTGACGCCCGGCGGCTGGTCGTGAAGATCGGCACCAAGTCGATCACCGCCGGCGATCGCGGCCGCTTCGAGGACGTGGCGCGTCAGGTGGCTGCCTTGCGCACATCGGGCCGGCAGGTCGTGGTCGTGTCCTCGGGCGCGATCGCCCTCGGCTTTCCGCGGCTCGGGCTCAAGGCGCGCCCCACGCAGATGGCGGAGCTGCAGGCCAGCGCCGCGGCCGGACAGTCGCGCCTCATGCACGCGTACGAAGAGGCCTTTGCGCCGCACGGGATCAACGTGGCGCAGGTGCTGCTCAGCCACGACGACTTCACGCGTCGCGACATCTACTTGAACGCGCGCGCCGCCCTCGACGCACTGCTCGCGCATGGCTGCGTCCCGATCATCAATGAGAACGACACCGTCGCGATCGACGAGATCCGCTTCGGCGACAACGACACGCTGGGCGCCCTCGTCACGAATCTGATCGAAGCGGACGTCCTCGTGATCCTCACCGACCAGGCGGCG
>DASUME010000167.1:0-18784 GCA_036277895.1 Polyangiales bacterium | reverse complement strand
AAATCGCCGTAAACACGGCCTTTTTTGGCAATGAATGAGCCGGGCGCGGTCGTCGCGGCCAGGCACGTCGACGGAACGTCCCCACGCATGCTCCTGGGGAGCATTTGGCGTTCCCGTGCCATGAATTGCAAGACTCTCGCGGACTTTGGCCGGATTTCGAGGTGAACGGTTGGGCAGCGCACGAATGCGTTGTTAGGCGAGCACCATTACCCAGCCTTACCGCAATCGAGCAGCCATGCTGGATCGTGGACGGCGTCGCGGTTAAACGCGAAGACCCGCCGCGGGGGTGCGGCGGGCCTGCTTCGGGGTGTGCGGGAAGAGGCTAGGTCACTCGCGCCAGAACAGCTTCCAGGGGTTGTGCTTGAGGTCGCGCAACATCTCCTGGACGTCGTCATAGATCTCTTCGTCCATGAGCAGCGCGCCGACGGTGCCTTCGCCCTTCTTCATGTGGTTGACGATCTGCTGGGTGTCGGCGAGGGTCGCCTTGCCCTTCTGGGCGATGTCGCTGACGTCGTCGATGGTGCCCTTGAGCTTGGTGCGCTGCTCGGGACCCATGATGTCGCGCACGTCGGCGAGGGCACCGCGCGCGTCGTCCATCAGCGGACCGGCCTTGGAGCCGGCGGCGCCGAGCGCCTTGTCGACGTTGCCCATGATGCGCTTGATCTGCGGGCCTTCGACGTAGTTCTCGCGCACGCCTTCGATCAGCTTGTTGCCGTTCACCGTGGCCAGCTCGAGGTTGGCGACGATGTTGTTCAGCTTGTCCTTGTTGTTGCCGATGACCTGGTTCAGGCCCTTCAACAAGCCACTGGTGTTGTGGAACATCTCGCCGATCTCTTCGCGGTTCTCGCGCACGGCGTTGGCCATCGTCTCGAGCAGCTCGAAGCCCATCGCGAGCGCGAGGTCGAGGCGGGGCGGGTCGATGCCCTTGCTGACCGTGTTCTCGGCCAGGATCGGCTTGGTGGCCGTGCCGGGGTCGATCGCCATGAACGACTCCCCGAGGATGCCCTGGCTGGTCACGTAGAACAGCGCGTCCTCGTGGATGGTGTCCTTGACGTCGTCGTCGATGCTGAGCTCGACGCGCACCATCGGGCGGCGGTTGGTGGTCGCATCGAGCTTGCCGCCCATGTACTGGCTGGCCTCGACCGTGCCCACGCGCACGCCGGCGACGCGCACCGCGGCGCCCGGCTTGATGCCGCCCGGGTTGTTGAAGTCGACGTACACGCGGTAGCCGCCCTTGAGCGACACCCCGCCGAGCACGAACAGGAAGCCGCCCATGATCAGCAGCGCGATTAGCAAGAGTAGGCCGACTTTGACCTCGACAGAAAAGCCCTTCACAGCACACCTCCGAAGGCGCCCTCAGCGCCAAAGCTCATTGTTCTTGAGACCCAGTGGACCGGGTCAGACTTCCATCGGCCCTTCGGCCTCACCGGTGACGAACTGCTGGACGATCGGATCCTGCGTGGAGCGGAAGTCGTTCTGCGTGCCCAGCATGCGGACGTGACCCTGGTACAGCATCGCGATCCGATCCGCGATGGTGAAGATGCTGGTCAGGTCGTGGCTGACGACGATCGAGGTCACGCCGAAGTTCTTCGACAGCTCCTGGATCAGCTTGTCGACGCGGCGCGCCGAGATCGGATCCAGACCGGTCGTGGGCTCGTCGAACAGCACGTACTGCGGGTCGAGCGTGAGCGCGCGGGCGATCGCGATGCGCTTGCGCATGCCGTCGCCGAGCTCCGCGGGGAAGGCCTTGCAGAACTCGTGCATGTGCACTTGCTCCAGCCGACGCTCCCCCTCGATCAGGGCGTCCTTCATGCTCATGCCCTTGTGCATGCGCAGCGGCAGCGCGACGTTCTCGACGCAGCTCATCGAGTCGAACAGCGTGGAGTTCTGGAACACCATCGCGCACTTCTTGCGCACCGGGTAGAGCGCCTTCTCTTCCAGCCGCGAGACCTCCTCGCCGTCGAGGTAGATGTCGCCCGAGTCCGGGCGCAGCAGCCCGACCAGGTGCTTGATCAGCACGCTCTTGCCCACGCCCGAGGCCCCGATGACGAAGAAGCACTCGCCGTCGCGCACCTCGATGTCCACGCCCTGAAGCACGTGCTTGGGACCGAACGCCTTGTGCAGGTTTTTGAAGTGGATCGGCATCTACGTCACACCGGGGGGAAGGCGATGTAGCCAAACACGCTCAAGATCAGATCCAGCAAGATGATCGCGATCGAGCTGTGCACCACTGCGTTGGTGGTCGCCCAGCCCACGCCTTCGGAACCGCCGAACGTGGTCAGCCCGCGTTGGCTACTAACGATCGGGATGGCGGCGCCGTAGGCGATGGCCTTGAGCGTCATCACGATGTAGTCGCCCATGTTCACGAAGCTGAAGTTCACGAACGTGGAGATGTTCAGGTCGAACTGCGTGTTGGCGGCGAAGGTGCCGGCCATCAGCGCGATGAACAGCGACCAGAAGGAGAGCGCGAGCGTCATCAGCACGCCCGCGATCAGGCGCGGCACCACCAGGTAGTCGACCGGCTGGGCGCCGCTCATGCGCAGCGCGTCGACCTGATCGGTGACGACCATCGAGCCGATCTCCGCCGCGATGCCGGCGCCGACGCGGGTGGCCAGCATCATCGCGCAGACGGTGGGCGCGAACTCGCGCGCCAGCAGCTGGATGATGTTGGCGCCCAGCAGCGAGAGCTCGGGCAGCACGCGCTGCGTCTGCATGCCGGCCTGCACCACCAGGATCATGCCGAGCACGATCATGGTCACGGTGATGAACAGCACCGAGCCGTTGCCGATCGAGTAGAGCTGCGCGAACGTCGACTCGCGGTCGACGCGGCCCTGGAGGATCGCCTGCACGGTCTGACGCAGCAGCGTCCACAGGCCGTACATGTCCTGGCCGAACGCCGACAGCGGCGCGGTCATGGTCTGCACGAGCGTGCGCGGGCGATCGTCCTCGTGGACCGGATCCTCGAGGTCGTGATGCTGCGTGAGCGGTTGGGCTTGAATGGTCATTTGAGGATGTACGTGGAGAAGTAATCCATCACGAACACGCCGATCGCCGCCGCAACGACCGCCGAGTTCACCGCGCGACCGACACCCGGTGCGCCGCCCTTGACGGTCAGCCCGAAGTAGCAGGAGGTGATCGAGATCATCAGCCCGAAGCCGATCGACTTGATCACGCTCTGCATGAAGTCCCAGGCGTCGATCATCTCGAGGAACGAGTCCATGAACAGCGAGAAGTCGACGTCGAGCAGCGCGTTGGCGCTGATGATCGCGCCGATGATCGCGGTCAGGTCGCCGACGATGTTCAGCGCGAACAGCATCGTGATCATCGCGATCACGCGGGGCAGGATCAGGTAGGACAGCGGGTCGATGGCCAGCGCGCGCAGTGCGTCCAGCTGGTCGGTGACCACCATCGTGCCCAGCTCGGCGGTGTTGTTGGCGCCGACGCGGCCGCTGAACATCAGCGCGATCAGCAGCGGCGCGACCTCGCGCAGCATGGCGAAGCCGGCTGCCCAGCCGATGATCGCGGTGGCGCTGAAGCGCACCACCAGCGGCGCCGCCTGGATCACCACGATGCCGCCGACGAACAGCGCGGTCGAGGCCACGATGCCGACCGACTTGTTGCCCATCTTGTACAGGTTGCGGGTCAGCTCGTAGCGGTCGATCTTGGGCGGCAGCATGCGGCGCACGAGCTGTGCGGCGAGCACGCCCATGCCTCCGAGCTCGGCGGCGATGCCGAGTACGGCAGAGCCCATGCGTTCGGGGACGATCAACCCGAACGGCGTGTCACTGCGAGCCTCCTCGGTCATAGCGGTCCTTCTGTTAAGCCGTGCACGAACTGGTTGACGGCGGCGATGCCACTGCGCTGTGCATGCGCGGTGGTCCCCGCAAAGAGCAACTCGCCGCGGTGCAGCATCGCGACGTGGTCGGCCACTGTCAGCAGGCCGCCGACGTCGCTGGAGATCACGACCGCACAGGTGCCCTGCGCGCGCTGCTCGTCGCGGACGAGGTCGTAGATCTTCTGGCTGTTGACCGGGTCGAGACCGGCGGTGGGCTCGTCGTAGAGCACGATCGGAGCGCGCTGCGCGGTGGCGCGTGCGATGCCGACGCGCTTCTTCTGGCCACCCGAGAGCTGCGGCGGGTAGCGGTCCTGGAAGCCGGGCAGTGACACGCGCTGCAGGCGCTCGGCCACGATCTGCTCGATCTGCTCCTCGGGCAGGTTGAACAGCCGGCGCAGCGGGAACGCGATGTTCTCGTACACCGTCATGTGATCGAACAGCGCGTAGTTCTGAAACAGCATTCCGATCTTGGCGCGGATGGGGGCCATCTCGACGTCGTTGAGGCCCGCGATCGACTGGCCGTCGATGAACACCTCTCCGCGGTCGGGCTTGAGCAGGCCCGTCATCACCTTGAACAGCACGCTCTTGCCGCTCGCACCGGGGCCGATCAGCGCGAACACGTTGTTCGGCGGCACCTCGAGCGACACGTTGCGGAGGACCCAGGCGCCCTTGAGCCGCAGTGAGACATTTCTAAGGAGTATCACTGGGGGCGGAGTCTAACGATGTAGGCGTAAGGTGTCTACGGCTGGGGCACGGCCCGGTCTCGTCGGTCAACTTTCCGGGGCGGTTCGGCGCGGCGGCCGCCATGGGGTGAGCCAGAGCTCATGTCCGGCGTACGCGCACCAACACAATTCCGGCGAGCACCACGTTCGCGAGCAGCGAGATCGAGAGCCAGACACGCAGGCTCACGGCCGAGCTGGGGTGTACGCGAAACGGGCCGATCTGCACGAGGGAAGTCGCCTCCGGCGGCGCGGAAGCCGTGCGTTCGAGCAAGGTCACGCGCTCGGCCGCGAGGTTGGGCACAGCGCTCTGCAAGATGCGCAGCACGTCCTCGCGGGGCGCTCGCCCGAGCAGGACCACGCTCGCACTGGGTGGGGACGCCGGAGCGTCCAGCGGCTCGGCGAAGGGGAAGGGCAAGCTCAGCGCGAGCTCCGCGTGCTCGACGCTGGGCAGCGCGGTCAACAGGCGCGTGAGTCGGCTCTCCAGCTGGGCGGTACGCTCGCGGTGCAGAGCGTCCGGCGTGGGCGCGAGGCGCGACGACGCGTCGGCCTGCGCGACCGATGCCAGCAACCAGAGCAGGAGCGCGAGCCTCATCCGCCGAACGAGTAGCGGGCGCCCATGCGGGGCGCGGGGAACGACGGGAAGTGGATCTTGCGCACCTGGTCGGCGACGCAGCGCTGCAGCCCCGGGTCGCCGCCGTTGACCGACGCGCCGAGCACGCTGCCGCTGCCCGCGATCGCGAGGTCGATCACGACCTTGCCCGGGTTGCCCTTCACGCACGCACCGTAGAGCTGGTTGAGATGCTTGTTCATCACGCCGGCCACGGTGCCCGCGTTGAGCTGCGCCTCGCCGCCGCCTTCGCCCGCGCCGCCGATGTCCACGGCCTGCATCATCGCGTCCTCGTACGAGAGGCCGCCGCCGCTGCCCCCGCCGCTGCTCTTGCCGCCGGCGCGGCGCGAGCCGGGCTTGGGCATCGGCAAGATGCCTGCGGAGCCAGACATCTCGACCTCGCCGCGCTTGTACATGTCGAGCTCGGCGTCCTTGCTCGCGCCGTTGCCGGCACCCGAGCGCGACACGAAGTAGATGCCGACCGCGAGGCCGATCAGCGCCAGCGCACCCAGGCCCACGCCGAGCTTGAACACGGTCGAGCGCGTCTCGCTCTTCTCCGCGTTCTGCAGCGCGGTGGCGCGGTCCGCCTCGCCCTTGCGCAGCTCGTACTGCTTGATGAAGTCCTTGAACTCGACGAACTCGGACAGCTTGTCGCGGCGGCCGGTGTCGGTGTTGAGCAGCTCGTGATCGCGCAGCGCCTCGCCCTGCACGATCATGTTGACCAGCTGGCGGCCGGAGAACGGCCCGTGGTCCATGCCGTTCTTCATCATCATCCAGCGCGGCGCGTCGTCTTCCGTGATCTTCGCGAGCACGTCCTTGAGATCGACCTCGCCGAGCGACCTGCGCTCGCGCGCGGCGTCGATCTCGCTGATGTCCACCTCGACCATCGACGGACGGAACTGCTCGTTCGCGGCCACGCGCGCCCCGATCTTCGGCGTGCCGTGCGGCGTCATCTGCGGCATGCGCGGCGCACCGAGGCCGGCCGGGATCGCGACCGAGCCGGTGGTGCGCGCGAACGGGCGCTTGGAGGGCGGCATGGAGGCGAGGTTGAGCTCGACCTCCACGTCGACGCCGAAGTCTTCGCTGCTCTCCGCCTCCGCCTCGCCCAGCTGCGCGAGCAGCGCGGCGCGGAACTGATCCGGCGTCTGGTGGCGCTGGCGCGGATCGGGCGCGAGCGCGCGCATCAGCTCCTTGTCGATCGCCGGTGTGCCCTCGGGGTGCGCCTTGGACGGCGCGATGAACGCCTCGGTGGGCGAGCGGCCCGTGAGCAACACGTAGAGCAGCGCGCCGAGCGCGAAGATGTCGCTCTCGCGCGTGGGCGGGCGGTTCGCCTTGGTCTCGGGCGCGAGGTACGCGACCTCATCCGGCGTCAGCCCGCCCGTACCGCCCTGCGCGAGCAGCGCGCGCGCGAGCACCAGGTCCGCGAGCATCACCTTGCCGTCGTCGCCGATGAACACCGCGCCCGGGCGGATGCCGCCGTGCGGGCCCTGCGCGTGGATCGCGGTCAGCGCATTGCAGATGTGCGCCACCACGTTGTACGCGCCGCGCAGGCTGATCGGCTTGCCGCCCTTGTGCTTGGCGACGTAGCTCGTGAGCTGCTGGCCGGTCAGCGGACCCTGCACGAGCAGCGCCTCGCCTTCCCCCGCTGAGTTTGGCTCGCGCGCGGAGGGACCGCGCGCATCGACCACACCGAACGTGGGCACCACGTTGGGGTGGCTGAACTGGCCGAGTGGACGCAGCGCCGTGCGCACGGCCGCCGTCACCGCGTCATCGCGCAGGCGACGCAGCGAGACCGGCTTGTTCGTCTTCTGGTCGAACGCGTCGAGCACCTCGCCGAAGCCGTCTCGGAGCAGCGTGCCGCGCACGGTGAAGCGGCCGGCAATGACGTCTGCGGTGCCCGTTGGCGATCTCTCCAGTTGCGAGCTCATGGGTGCGCCGAGGGTACTCGCGAGCGCACGAATACGTAAAGGGTCAGAGCTGGGTAGGTTGAGATGCGACCTCGATCGGGAGCGTCGTGGTGA
Source organism: Polyangiales bacterium (assembly GCA_036277895.1). Classification (GTDB taxonomy): domain Bacteria; phylum Myxococcota_A; class Polyangia; order Polyangiales; family DASUME01; genus DASUME01. Next base: position 11,599 of record DASUME010000167.1, on the reverse strand, counting down.
CCGACACGGGTGCCCCCGGCACGGGGCCCTTGAGGCCCGCCGAGCTGGCCCGGTTCTCGAGGCAGCGCAGCGCGCTCGCGGGTTGTCCCGGGGCGCTCGCCTGCACGCGCGTGATGCGCCCGCTCGGCATCACCTCCGCGACCACCACGATGTTGAGCCGGCCCCCGGACGCGACGGCCTGCTGAAGGTCCAGGCACGAGGTGGGGCTGCCGAGGCGCTCGAGCAGCTCCGCCGACAGGTCGCGCGGCTTGCTCGCATCGACGACGACCTCTGCGGCCTGCGCGGGCTGCCCTGCGTCCTGCACGACCGGTGGCGGAGCCTGGAGCGCGCCCGGGTCGAGCGCCTTGTCGAACGGGCTGCCCAGGCTCGAGGGAGGCGGCGGTGGTGGCGGCGGCTCGGGGCGCGCCACGACCACCGGGGCCTTGGTCTCCTCGCCTGGCTGCAGGCCGCGAGGGCGCGGGGCCGTGGGTGCGTTACTGCAGCCAAGCAGCAGAGTCAGCGCCCCAAAGAGCAGCTTGCCGTGCATCGATCTGTTCCCCCCGCACGGCCCCCCAGCCGTGCACGAGGACTAGCTTACGCCTGAACTCAGGTGCGCGCGCGCTCGACGTGCAGCGCGCGGTTACGGACCAGCTGGCCCTCGAGGGCGGTGATGATCGCGTCCGCTCGTTCGGTCGGCACGCCGACGAAGGTGTGGCGCTCCTTGACCCGCACGCGGCCGATGTCGTCTTGGCCGAGGTCGCTGTTGGTGGTCAGCAGGGAGGCGAGATCCTTCGCCTCCAAACCATCTCGCTTGCCCACGTTGAAGTACAGCGTGACCATGTTCTCCAGCTCGGGCGTGGGCTCGTCCGGCGGCGCACCCTCGAGCTCTGGCTCCAGCTCCGGCGCGAGGTCGAGCGGTTCCGGGGCCACCTCGGCCTCGTTCTCGGCGCCGTTGCCACTGCGTCCGCGCCGACGGCGCTTCTTGCGCCGGCCGTCTCCCTGCGGCGCGTCGTCGACCGCGACCTCGACGTCCGACTCTTCTTGAAGCGCGGCGGGGTACTCCGAACGCTCGCGACGCGCGGCCGCGGCGACCTCGTCGAGATCGGTCGAGCGGGCGTCATCCCCGCGCGAGCCGTACGCGGCGACGCTGGAGAAGAAGCTGCGCACGAGACCCGCGAGCACGCGCTCGGCATCGGCGTGCGTCAGCAAACGGCGTACGGTCTCGCGGTGCTCGTCGAGCGGGCCGTCCTTGAACGCCTCGGTCAGCAGCGCGAGGCGGTCGGCCTCCTGGCGCGTCTTCTGCTCGCTCTCGCTCGGCAGCGAGCGTTCGATCGGGAAGATCTTGAACGTGAGCCGCAGGTAGTAGAGCGCGCCGAGGTTGCTCGGGCCGAGCACGCTGATCGCGGTGCCGGTCTTGCCCGCGCGGCCGGTGCGACCGGTGCGGTGCACGTACTGCTCGGCGCTCTCCGGGAAGCCGAAGTTGATCACGTGCGTGAGGTGCGAGATGTCGATGCCGCGCGCAGCGACGTCGGTGCAGACCATGTAGCGGAGCTTGCCCTCGCGCGTGGCCTTCATGATCTTCTCGCGGTCGTTCTGCGGAAGATCGCCGTTCAGCCAGTCGGCGTTGAAGCCGGCGGCGGACAGCGTGCGCGCGACCGTCTCGGTCTCGGCCTTGGTGTTGCAGAAGATGATCGCGCTCTCGGGATCCTCGACCTCGAGCACGCGCACGAGCGCGCTCAGCTTGTCGCCGAGCACCATGTAGAAGAAGTGGCTGATCGACGCGGCGCCGACCTGATCGCTCGACAGCGTGATGAACTGCGGGTCCTGCATGCGCCGCTCGGCCATGCGCTGGACGTTGCCGTCGATGGTGGCGCTGAAGCACAGGAACTGCCGGTTGGTCGGCACCGCGTCCATGATCGCGTTGAGCTCTTTCGCGAAGCCCATCGAGAACATCTCGTCCGCTTCGTCGAGCACGAGCACGCGGATCCCGCCCGCATCGAGCGTGCCGCGCTTGATGTGATCGAGCACGCGGCCGGGTGTGCCGGACACGATCTCGGCGCCCTGCTTGAGCTGCTGGACCTGGCGATCCATCGGTGCGCCGCCATAGACGGCGGCCGTGCGCAGGCCCTTGTACTTGCCGATCTGCTCGAGCGCGCGCTGACTCTGCAGCGCGAGCTCGCGCGTGGGCGCGAGGATCAGCGCCTGCAGGCCGTGCCCCTCGTGGATCAGGCGATCCACCATCGGCAGGCCGAACGCGAGCGTCTTGCCGGTGCCGGTGCGCGACTGAACGATCAGGTCGTTGCCGAGGGCGGCGGGCTCGAAGGCGGCGCGCTGCACCGCGGTGGGGGTGACGAAGCCGAGCTCGTCGATCGCGCGCCGTACGGCGGGCGAGAGCGGGATGGCATCGAAGGTGAGGGGGAGATCGTCGCTGACAGAGGTGTCTTCACTCATGGATTTTCTTTGGCGGTCGCGCGGGCCCGATGGGCCGCGCGAGCAGACGATGCCTGCGCGTGCTGAGGCTCAGGGCCCAGCAGTTCGTCGAGGCGTTCGAGATGGGGCAGTTCTTCGCGCTCGAAGCGTTCGCTGAGCGCGCCCAGGCCGTAGCGCAGGCGGTTGAGCTCGGTGAACGCCGCACGTTCGCCCTCGGTGCACGAGGGGCGTGCGCGGTACAGACGCCGGTCCCAGTCCGTGAACCAGGCGTCGTCCTGCTTGCGAGGTTTGGCGATCGTGCCGCCCACGCGCTCGAGCAGCTCGGCGCGCAGGGTGCGCAGCGCCGGGGCGCACGTGTCCGCCTCCGCGCTGGGATCGCCAACTGGCGAGAAAATCTGCGGAATGATGGAGCTTAGGCCAACTGTGATCAGCCAGGCACAGAGCAACCAGAAGACGAGCGCCCCCGCGTACCAACCCGCACTGTGCCGAGATTTCTGAGCGGACAAGGCGACCGACCTGACCAGTTGACCAGCCGTGGTGATAGGTGGGGGGTTCGGCAAAGTCAACAAGCTGCGCTACGGGCGCCCAGGGGATGAGCCGGGTGGGTAGGAAGTATCGCGGGCTGGTGTGGGGCTGTTTCGCGATCGTCGCCTCAGGCGCGGCGATCGCCGTGATCGATCACGGCATGTGGGCTGCAGAGCGCGGCAGCATGACAAACCGATTGTGGTGCGCGCTGGGCATGGGGCTGCTGCTCGGGGGCTGCGCGACCGATAGCTCCGAGCCGGCGGTCGACACGGACCAAGAGGCGCTGGCGAGCGCGAAGGACACGCGGCCGAACATCCTGCTGTTGGTCGCCGACGACCTCGGCTACTCGGACATCGGCGCGTTCGGGGGCGAGATCCACACGCCCAACCTCGACCGGCTCGCGCTCGCGGGGCGCGTGCTGACCGATCACCACAGTGCGCCGACCTGCTCGCCGACGCGCGCGTCGTTGATCTCGGGCACCGATCATCACTTGGCCGGACTGGGCACGATGGCTGAGCTGCTCTTGCCGGAGCAGCAGGGCAAGCCCGGCTACGAGGGCTACCTGAACCAGCGCTCGCTCTCGATCGCGGAGTTGTTGAAGGACGGCGGCTACCACACCTACGTCGCGGGCAAGTGGCACCTCGGGCTCACGCAGGAGAAGAGCGCCGCGGCCTGGGGCTTCGAGTCGTCGTTCACGCTGCAGCAGGGCGCGTCGTCGCACTTCGCACCCGATCCGGCGCGGCTGACGGCGGCCGATGCGAACGCGGTCTTCCGCGAGAACGGCGTGCAGACCACGGTGCCGTCGGACTTCTATTCGACCGACTTCTACACCGACAAGCTGCTCTCGTACTTCGCGGCGCACGAGGGGGACGGCAAGCCGTTCTTCGCGTTCGCGGCCTACACCTCGCCGCACTGGCCGCTGCAGGCGCCCGAGGCTTATCTCGATCGTTACCGCGGGCGCTATGATGCGGGCTACGAGGCGATCCGTCAGAAGCGCATCGCGAAGCAGAAGCTGCTCGGCGTGATCCCGCTCGATGCCCGGCCGAGCGAGCCGCTGCCGTCGACGCCCGACAACCCGCGCTGGGACGAGCTCACGCCCGAGCAGAAGCGCGTCGAGGCACGGCGCATGGAGATCTACGCGGCGATGGTCGAGAACCTCGATCACAACATCGGCCGCCTGATCGCGTACCTGGAGCGCACCGGCCAGCTCGACAACACGTTCATCTTCTTCCAGTCGGACAACGGCGCAGAGGGCGGCGGCAGCTTCCCCACCACGCCGACCAACGACGACAGCTACGAGAACCTCGGGCGCCGCTACTCGAACGTGGCATACGGCAAGCGCTGGGCGGAGGTGGGCGCGACGCCGTTCCGGCTCTGGAAGGCGTTCTCTACCGAGGGCGGCGTGGTGGTGCCCGCGATCGCGCACCTGCCTAAGCAGCGCCTGCCGCGCTTCTCGTACCACGGGCTGACGCACGTCTCGGACCTGGCGCCCACGTTCCTGGAGCTGGCGGGCGCGAAGGATCCGGGCACGAGCTACAGGGGGCGCGCGGTGAACCCGATCACGGGCAAGTCGATCCTGCCGCGGCTGGAGAGCCGCGCCTGGGAGGTGCACCCTGCCGGCACGGTGCTCGCGGAGGAGCTGTTCGGGCGCCGCTACGTGCGGCGTGATCAGTGGAAGCTGCTGTTCGTGGAGGCGCCCTGGGGCAAGGGCGACTGGGTGCTCTACGATCTGGAGAACGACCGCGCGGAGAGCACGGACGTCAGCGCGCAGCATCCGGAGATCGTGAGCGAGCTTCGTGCAGAGTGGGATGCCTACGTGGCGCGCGTCGGCGTGGTGCTGCCGAACACGCCCGGGCTGAACCGCTGATGCGAGGCCTGCGCGCGTGTCTGTTGGCGATGCTGATCGTGGCTCCGCGCGCGCACGCAGGAACCGAGCTCGGTACACGCGCGCGCTGTGCGCGCTTCAGCGGCTTGCCCGCGGGTGACGGCACGGTGCGGGTCGCCGGTGGTAGCTTCGTGCCTGGCTCGCAGCACGGGTATGCCGAGGAGAGAGGCGACGGGCGCGCGGTCGAGGTCGCATCGTTCGAGATCGATCGCACGGAGGTCACGAACGCGCAGTTCTCGAAGTTCGTGCGCGCGACCGGCTACGTGACCGAGGCCGAACGTGCGGGATCAGCGCCGGTGTTTCACGTGCCTTCGCAGGCCGAGCTCGAAGAGCGCTCGTACGCGTGGTGGACGCAGGTGGAGGGCGCGAGTTGGCGTCATCCGCGCGGCCCTGGATCCAAGGCGCAGCCGAACCATCCCGTGGTGCAGGTGACGCACGCGGACGCGCTCGCGTACGCGCGCTGGCTCGGGCACGCGCTGCCTACGGAGGTGCAGTGGGAGTACGCCGCCAAGGCGGGCCGCACCGACGATGCGCTACACCACGAGCCGCGCGACGCGAGCGGGCACCCGACCGCGAACTTCTGGCAAGGCGACTTCCCGCTGCAAAACGCGCTCGAAGACGGCTTCGCCGAGCACGCCCCCGTGGGCTGCTTCGAGCCCAACGCCTTCGGCCTGCACGACATGCTCGGCAACGTCTGGGAGTGGACCTCGAACACTTACACTGCGTCGCACACCGAGGAAGGCTGCGCGCCGAGCTCGGAGGGGCTGACGATCAAGGGCGGCTCGTTCCTGTGCGCCGCCAACTTCTGCGCCCGCTACCGCGTCGCAGCGCGCCACCTGCAAGAGCCCACGCAGCCCGCGATGCACCTCGGCTTCCGCACCGTGCGCAACGCACGAGACTGACGTCACTGCGTGCAGCCTGCGGGGGCGGGGTTGCTCGCGCCGGACACGTAGATCTCAGCCCTCAGAGAGATGTCGCCGTTCGCTCCCGCGGAGCGTGGGAAGACGTAGAGCGTGGTCGAGCCGAGCTCGTTTCCCGCCGGATCGTAGGCACGAATCGTCTGCTTTCCGGTGTTGGTGTTGCCGATGAAGAAGCGGCTGTTGACGGGGCTGGTCTTGGTGAAGCCTGCCTGCGGCAAGTTGTTCGGCCCGACGTAGCGGATCGGATCGCCGGCATCGTTGTCGATCTTCACCGTCGCGCAGCCGATCGGCCAGCGTTTGAAGTCCGGGCCCCAATGGTACACGGCGCCCAAGATCGGACCCTTCGACGCGTCTGGCGTGAAGGTGTAGCCAGTCGCGCTGTCGCTCAGCAGCGTCGGCACGATGTCCGAGGAGGCCTTTGGCGTTACGTGCACCACCTCTTCGCCGCCGCCATTGACCTCGAGCGGGTAGTTCGCCGAGTACGTGTCGATGGTGCCGGGCGCGACGCCCAAGACCTTGAACATTACCTTCTTGCCGACCGGGAGACCGGCTAGAGTCAAGCGGCCCAGTTCGTTGGAGGTCCCCGTGATGCCGAGCGGTTCGCCCGTGTCGTTGTCGAGGGCCTGCACGACGTACGACGGCGCCGGCTGACTACCGCTCGGCGCGTCGACTAGCAAGAGCAGACTCATCTTGCCGTTCGGCTTGACGACCGGATCGATGCTGGCGGGCGGCCCGGCATCCCTGCCGGCATCGCTGCCCGCATCGCCGCCCGCATCGCCGGCGTCGCTTCCTGCGTCGCGCGCAGGGAGCGAGGCCTCGTCGCTCACGTCGGGTTGTCCACCATCGCTGACGCCCGAGTCTGGCTCCGAAAGCACGGGCGGACTGGCGTCGGGTCTGCCCGCTTCGGGCACGTCGGGTACGTAGGGGGCGATGCCGGAGTCTTGGCTGGTGATCCTGGCGGCGGACGCTTCCTCGATCGTGCGCGCGAGCTCGCCCGGCTCCAGCGCAGCGCTGCGGCAAGCACCGTCCACGCAGGTGGAGTCCGCGGAGCAAACCACACCCCTGCAGGAGTCGGAGAGCAACATGTAGACGTAGCGCGTGTCGCCCTGCACGTAGCCAGAGATCAGCCGCGCCGTGGCGACTACCGTGCTGCCGGCGATCGCGCTGACTTCGACGCGGTAGCGCGCGTCACGCTCGGGATGCTTCGGCACGAGCGAGATCGTGTAGGTGCCGTCGTCGTTCCACGGAGCGCTGGTCTGCTCGGCCAGCACGGCGGGTGCAGTGCCCGCAGTCTGCGCTGAGACCTGCACGCGCACCCCGGAGGCTTGCGCACGCACCTGCGCCTCCGGCTTCACGGTCACGAGCACTTGGGTCAGCTCCGGGTCGGAGCAGGAGAGGGTGACGAGGCAGCACGCTGCCGCAACCGTAGTCCGCAGCTTCATCGCATCTCCAACGGCTGGGTGACGTGCAAGTCGGCGTTCGCGCGCGACGGCCCCGAGTCTCTCGTCGCCAAGATGGCGGCCGTCACGCCGCCGGCTACCAATACGCCCACGGTCCCCCAGAACCATCCGCGCTTCCAGAGCGGGCGGTCGCTGCGGTCGTCACGCCGCGTTGGCGGTGCGGTCCATGGCTGCGGCGCTGGGTCGGGCCCGGTAGTCAGCGCGATGCTCGGCAAGGGCGCGCTGTCTGAGCGCGCGCTCATGCTCGGCTCTCGCAACGTGCGCACTCGTTCGAGGCGCGCTCGCACGAAGTCGCTGTTCTCGGCGGCCGGGAGCGCTCGCAAGTACGCCTCGTAGGCAGACTGCGCTCGATCCCAGACGCCGTCGGCCTCCGCCGCGCGACCGATGTTGTAGAGCAGCTCGGGGCGTTGGCTCAGCTCGAACGAGCGCTCGTAGCCGCGCAGCGCGTCCGCGAACTGCCCCGCCTCGTAGGCGGTGCGCCCCTGCTCGAAGGCCGCGCGCGCGGCTGCATCTTCTTGGGCCCCCGGGCCCTCGGCGCGAGCGGGTGCGCTGTGAAAGCAGAGAGCGAACGCGATCGAGAGAAGCCACATCCGTAGACCTGAGCTCGTCATGTCGTGAGGTCCATACCCAGCTGTTCTCACTCGTCAACGAACATCGCGCTGGTTCTGCTTTGTGAGACCTCCGCGCCAATCCTCGGATGTATCGCTCTTTTCCACCGCGCTCAGGACCGCCGCTCGGGCAAGACGGCGAGCGAGCTCCTCGGTGAAGCGCGGGTCCGTGACGCCGAAGACCTCGTCGCCGACCTTCAGGTCCTCGACGCCGCTTCCCACACGGCCTGCACCACACCCGACAAGTCAGAGCGCAGCGTCAGCGGCGAGGGCTGCGGCAAAACGCTGCCCCGCCCGGCTCGAATGGTGAGTCACTCGGTCCTCCTGGCCGTATCTTGTGGCGGTGAGCTACCTGGTGATCGACCTCGAGGCTACCTGCGACGAGCGGCATCGCATCCCGCGTGAGCAGACCGAGATCATCGAGATCGGGGCGGTGCTGGTAAACGCGGAGCTACGGCCGGTCGACGCGTGGCAGACGTTCGTGCGGCCTGTCATCCATCCCGTGCTGACGCCGTTCTGCACGAAGCTGACGTCGATCGTACAAGCGCAGGTCGACGATGCGCCGCTGTTCGCCGAGGCGATCGCGGCGCTCGCGACGTACTTGGCGGGGCGCACGCCGCTGTTCTGCTCGTGGGGCGACTACGACCGCGCGCAGCTCGCACGCGAGGCCGAGCGCAACGGCATCACGCTGCCGCTCGGCGACCAGCACTTCAACATCAAGGAAGCCTTCAACCAGCGTGTGGGCAGCGCGAAGCGACGCGGCGTCGGGCAGGCGCTGCACTACGTCGGGCTCGCCTTCGAAGGTACCGCCCACCGCGGCATCGATGACGCCCGCAACATCGCCCGCTTGCTGCCCTACGCGCTCGGCCCCCTGCCGTTGTAGCAACGCCGGCAGTCAGGAAAACGCCCGCAGGATGGCTGGCCACGATTTCGGACTCGTTTCTGGTCTTTTGCCGACGCTGCGAGAGGGTCGACGCCGTTGTCGCGAGCCGACGAAAATGTCGAGCCAGCCTCGCGCAGCAAGGCGGAAAGCGCGGCGTTTGTGCTGAGCATGCGAGGGCATGTCGCTTGCTCAGACCGCGCCCCGATGAGTATGCCCACGCTGACGGCCGACCTGCCCGCGCGCACACGTGACGAGAAGCAGACCAAACGTCGGCTGCCGCTCTTGCCGGTCCAGGCGCTGCTGGAGAAGCAGCGCAGCCTGACCGCGGTCGAGCGCTTCGCGAAGCTGCACGAGTCGCCCGCCGAGCCGCTGCACGCCAAGTTCTACCGCGACCTGATCCCGCTCGAGAAGCCCAAGCCTGGCGAGCAGTATTCGTTCGAGGTCGACCTCGACGCGTGCACCGGCTGCAAGGCCTGCGTGGTGGCGTGTCACAACCTGAACGGGCTCGACAAGGACGAGCTCTGGCGCACGGTGGGGCTCGTGCACGGCGGCACCAGCAAGGCGCCCGTGCAGCAGACGATCACCAGCTCGTGCCACCACTGCGTCGAGCCCGCGTGCATGCTGGGCTGCCCGACCAAGGCCTACGAGAAGGACCCGGTCACCGGCATCGTCAAGCACCTCGATGATCAGTGCTTCGGTTGCCAGTACTGCACGCTGATGTGCCCGTACGACGCGCCCAAGTACAACGCCGAGCTCGGCATCGTGCGCAAGTGCGACATGTGCAGCGACCGACTCGCGCACGGCGAGGCGCCGGCCTGCGTGCAGGCGTGCCCGAACGGTGCGATCGCGATCCGGATCATCGATCAGGAGAGCGTGATCGCGTCGAGCGACGTGGGCATGTTCGTGCCGGGCGCACCGGATCCCGAGCACACGCTGCCCACGACGCAGTACAAGACGGCGCGCGCACTGCCGCACAACCTGCGCCCCGCCGACTTCTACCACACGCGCCCGGAGCACTCGCACCCGCCGCTGGTCATCATGCTCACGCTGACGCAGCTCTCGGTGGGCGCGTTCGCGGTCGCGTACCTGTCCGACCGCATCGCGGGAGCTTCGGTGGGCAGCCCGCTCGCGCAGGCTCTGTTCGCCTGCGCGTGGGCGCTGGTCGCGCTCGGCGCCAGCGTGTTTCACCTCGGGCGACCCCTGCTGTTCTGGCGCGCGGCGCTCGGTCTGCGCACCTCGTGGCTGAGCCGCGAAGCGCTCGTGTTCGGGCTGTTCGCGCAGCTGGCGATCGGCTACGGCGCGCTCGTGGCCGCGCCGTATCTGCCGGACTTTGCCTATAAGGAACTGCTGCTGAGCACGGCGCCTGCGCTGCGGCTAGGCGCGGTGTTGTCGGGCTTGTTCGGGGTGTTCTGCTCGGTGATGGTCTACGTGGTCACGCGCCGCGAGCAGTGGTCGTTCGCGCAGACGGGGGTGAAGTTCTTCAGCACCACCTTGCTGTTGGGTGCGGCGTCGGTGCTCGTGGTCTCGAGCTTCGGCGGCGCGGACTTGATGGCGTCGCCGCTGCTGACCACGATCGTCGCCACCAGCGCGCTCAAGCTGTTGTTCGAGGGCCAGCTGCTGACGCAGGCCAACGACCGACGAGCGACCGCGACCAAGCGTATGGCGGTGGTGATGTTGAACGAGCTGCGCAACGTCACGGTGCTGCGCTTCGCGCTGCTCGTGCTCGGCGGCATCGCGCTGCCGCTCGGCATCGCGGCGGGCCTGTTGCCGAGCCTGTTCGCGTCGGTGCTCGCCTGCGCGTTGCTCGCGGGTGAGCTCGCCGAGCGCTACCTGTTCTTCCGCGCCGCGCCCGCCTCGCGTATGCCGGGAGGCCTGCGATGAGCGGCCTATTCGACAAGCTCACCAAGCGCGGTGTCGAGCTGCTCGTGAAGCGCAACGGCCCACTCACCCGCGAGCTGTTGCTGGAGCCGTCGAAGTACGGCCTCGGTCGTATGCCGGGCCGGATCGCACCCGACGCGACGACCACGATGATCTGCGGCTTCTGCTCCACCGGCTGCGGCCTCGAGGTGCTGCTCCAGGACGGCGAGGCCGTGGGTCTCACGCCGGCCACCGACTATCCGGTGAACATCGGCATGGCCTGCCCCAAGGGCTGGGAGGCGCTCGCGCCACTCAAGGGGCCGGGACGAGCCACCACGCCGATGGTGCGCCGCAACGGTAAGCTCGTGCCGTGTACGTGGGAAGAGGCCGTGTTCGAGATGGTCGACCGCTTCCGGCTCGTGCAGCAGAAGCACGGCAGTGGCGCGGTCGCCTGGCTCGGCACCGGCCAGCTGCCCACCGAGGAGCTCGCGTTCCTCGGCGCGCTCGGCAAGTTCGGCATGGGCATCCTGCACGGCGACGGTAACACGCGGCAGTGCATGGCCACCGCTGCCACCGCGTACAAAGAAGCGTTCGGCTTCGACGCACCGCCGTTCAGCTACGACGACTTCGAGCAGTCCGACACGATCGTGCTGGTGGGCTCGAACCTGTGCATCGCGCACCCGATCATGTGGGAGCGCGTCTGCAAGAACCGGCGGAAGCCCGAGATCGTCGTCGTCGATCCGCGCAAGACCGAGACCGCGGTCGCGGCGACGCAGCACCTGGCGCTGCGGCCGAAGTCGGACCTGAAGCTGTTCTACGGCATCGCGAACCTGCTGATCCAGCGCGGCTGGATCGATCGCGGCTTCATCGAACGGCACACCAGCGGCTTCGACGCGTTCGCGGCGTCGGTCGAACCGTACACGCTGGAGGCGACCGTCGAGGCGAGCGGCTTGCCGGCCGCCGCGATCGAGAAGCTGGTGACGACGATCCACGAGCGCGAGCGCGTGTCGTTCTGGTGGACGATGGGCGTCAACCAGAGCCACGAGGGCGTG
>DASUME010000166.1:0-14664 GCA_036277895.1 Polyangiales bacterium | reverse complement strand
AGACCGCGGGTGCGTCGCGCGACAAGATCGCGAGCACGTGCCGTGCGTCCGTCTCCAGCTGCTCGTGCACGTGTCCGCGCAGCGACAGCTCCAGCTTGCCGTCTGCACTGACGTGCGCGACGCGGAACTCCGCGCTCTCGCCGCGGCGCAGCGTGTGTGGCTCGCTGGCAGGCACCAGCCCGAGGAAGCGCCGCTCGATCAGGCAGAACAGGCCGATCCCGGGTTCGTAGCGCCAGACCTCACCCAGCACCCACTCATCCTGCTCGAAGCGTCCGCCCACCTGCAGCAGCTCGCGGATGCGCATCGTGCCCGCGAGCCGCCCGGTGCGATCTCGGATCAGGCCGATCGGATGCTGCTCGCCGACGGAGAGCTGGCGCGTCTGCTCGGCCCACGGCACCAGCAGCTCCTTGACCAGGCCGATGTCCACGAAGGCGCCGAACCGGTTGACGTCGGTGACGGTCAGGAACGCCACCTCCCCGAGCTCGAGCCGAGGCACACGCAAGGTCGCGATCGGCCGGTCCTCCGAGTCGAGGTGCACGAACACCTCGAGCTCCTGGCCTTCGTGGGCCTGCTCGGGGAGCTCACCGCGCGGCAACAGCAGCGTCTCGTCGCGGCGCTCGGAGTCGTGCAGCGCGAGCTGCGCGCCCGGCCGTCCGAGCCGCACGATCTGCATCGTCTGCGTGCGCCCGAGCAAATCCGTGAACCACATCGTCCGCAGTGTTGCACGCCATCCGCGCCGCGAGCGCTCACCAGGCGTACTTCTTGAAGAAGCTCCAGCCCAGCTGGCTCGCGCTCTCGTAGGTGCTGTAGGCGCTGGGATAGAGCAGCACCTGCAGATCGGGTCCCCCTGCCCAGCCGTGGTTCATGCCGGCGAAGCTGCAGAACGCGACCTGACCGTCTGCAGGACAACCGCGATGAAATTCGCAGCGTCCGTTCTTCACGGCCTGCACGTCGACCTCCGTACTGCAGCCGTTGCGCTCGACCCAGCGCTCGCGCGCCTGCTGGCCGCAGTCGAAAGGGATCAGTTGGTCCGCATCGCCGTGGAAGATGATGACGGGCTTGTGCTGGGCAGGGCAGGCGCTCAGGTCGTGCGTGCCGGCCGAGTGAGGACCGATGGCGCGAATGTCCTTGCGCAGGCAGCCGGTCTGGTGGCTCAGGTAACCTCCCATCGACCAGCCCGTCACGAACACGTGCTCGCGGTCGATGCACTGATCCTGCTCCACGAACGACAACATCGCGTCGAGGAATGCTTGGTCGTCGCCGTCTCCGACGGGCAGCACGCCGAACACGCTCGGGCAAGCCTGTGCGCCGATGTTCCAGGGGCCGGTGCTGGCCGGCTGCCCGTCCGGGAAGAGCGCGACGAAGCCAGCGTCCGCGGCCAGCTCCGCGTACCCGGAGAACTGGTACATCTGTTCGCTCGTCTGGGTGTAGCCGTGGGGCACGACCACCACGGGAACGGGCTGCGCCGGATCCAGGCTCTTCGGTGCCTGCATGATGAACGTCCGACTCAGGCCGGCCGCGGTCAGCTCGTTCGTGCTCTTGCCGCGCTTGCGTCCAGCCTTTGCCGTGCAGCGCGCGAGTGGCTCCGCCGGTTCTTGGTCGCCGGCGTCGCGCGCAGGCGAGGGGGCAACTCTCGCGTCCCGGGGGGTGCTAGCTTCGCTGGCGTCCCGCAAGGATGCATCGAGCACGACGGCAACGTCTCGCCTTGGACCTTCCTCCTCGGGCGCAGCAGGCTCGTCGGAGGGTTCGCTCGGTAGTCTCGGTTCGCTCGCCTCGCCGCAGCCGAGCAGCAGCAAGCCAAGCCAGATCTCTCTCGGAAAAAGCATGCGCCGACTGTCGAACGGACCGCGCGGCACAATCGTTAACACAGGTTCATTTCGCGTCGCGAGGTGCCCGTGCCCGCTGCCGTCGCAGGCGGCTCAAGTGCACCGCCGTGATGCCCAGGTACGAAGCGAGGTGCTTGCCGGACACGCGCTGCTCGATGCCCGGGGCCTCCGCGAGCAGAGCGCGGTAGCGCCCGGCCGCGTCCAGCGCGAGCAGCTCGTATTCACGGCGCGCCTTGCGTAGGAACAAGGACTCCATCACGGCGACGTGGAGGAGCGCCCACTCGCGTTGCTGCGCGCAAAGCGTGCGGTACGCGTCGTAGCGAAGACAGACGATGCGGGCGTCCGCCTCTGCGACGATGCAGCAGCTCGAGGCGTGTCCGCTCATCAGGTCCGGGTACGAGCCCGATCCGTTGCCCTCGAACGCGAACGCCTTGGTGCGCTCGCTTCCGTCCGGCAGCAGGTAGAACTCACGCAGCCAGCCCTGCACCACCAGCGAAAGTTCGCTGGCGTGCTCGCCGGCCTTCAGGAAGAGCTCACCGCGAGCGAGCCGGCGCACGCGCAGCAGGGACCGCGCGCTGGCGAGCATGTCGTCGGCCGTGGGCGCGAACGCGCGCAGCCCTCGTGCCATCAGCACGAGGTCCGCCGGCTCGGGACGGCTCCAGCGCTTCGAGGAGGTCGATTGCAAGGTCTGTGACTCTACGCGATCGCTCGTTTGCGAGCCTTGCTGAACGCATCGGCGTCTCGTACGGGACGATCGAAGATGGCGCAGAGACGAATCGAGCTCGCATTGAGCCTCTATGGCGTGGGTGGTCCCGGACAGCACGGCCTGTGGAAGGACCCGCGCGTGCCCAAGAACGCCAGCGTCGACATCGACGACGAGCGAACGAGCTCACGCTGCGCCAGGCCGTGGAAGCTCTCACCAAGTACGAGCGGTCGCCGTTCATCGGCAACCCGAACACGGTGGCCAACGCGCCTTCGTGCACTGGTTCGAGCAGCGCGCGGCCGACGGCTACAACCTGAGCTTCCGGACGCTGGAAGACATCGACGCGTTCAGCGCGACGGTGTTGCCGATCTTGTGCAAGCGCGGGCTGTTCCGCAGCGAGTACGAAGCGGACACGCTGCGCGGCAACCTGGGCCTGCCGTTCGCCGAGAACCGCCACACGTGCGCGCGCCGGCAGGCGGCGGAGTGATCGTGCTCGCCACTTTCTGAGTGTCCGCAATCCGGGGGTGAGACAGTTCGCGTATGAACGTCTCGCTTCGGGGTGTGGGCGCGTCGGGCATCCTGCTGGTCGCGCTCGGCGCGTCGAGCTCGTGCAAAGGCGCGCCGCAGACGCAGGTGCCCCCGGCGCCGGTGGAGGTTCCGCCGCCGGCGCCGGATCCGCGTGACAAGGCGTGCGCGCAGCACATCGAGCCGTCGCCGCCTCCGCCCCATCCGACCTGGAGCACGAGCTGCGAGCTGCCCGCGTTGCCGGACGGGTATCCGGTGCCCAGGCCCACGGCGGACCGGCCGTGGCAGCAAGGGAAGGCTGCGCCCGGACCGCTGACGGTCCGCAAACCGAAGGACATCGCCAAGCTGCTCGCGGCGCTCAAGGCGTACGTGGCACCGGTGTTCGACCCTTACTTGCTGGATCCCACGAACGCAGACAAGCGGCCCGACAAGCAGGGCTGGCGCATGATGCCGTGGGTTGGCGACCTGGACTGCGCTCTCGGCGCGAGCGGTCGCGACGCCAGC
Organism: Polyangiales bacterium; assembly: GCA_036277895.1. Lineage (GTDB taxonomy): Bacteria > Myxococcota_A > Polyangia > Polyangiales > DASUME01 > DASUME01. The sequence continues at coordinate 11,106 of DASUME010000166.1, read as the reverse complement.
GCGGGCACGAGCACGGGACAGCTGATCCCGCGAGGCACGTTGCCCGGGCAGCGCACCGACGACGCGGGCGACCTGCAGAACCACAGCATCACCTGGTACGACCCGTGGGCCGCGTTCGCGCTGTCGTCGGTGTTCGGCGCGGGCAAGCCGGGGGAGGGCGACCCGAGCAAGCAGCAGCTGGTCGACGGCAGCGTGCTGGTGAAGATCGCCGTGCTCACGCCCTACGCGGACGGCAGCGAGTGGCCGACGGCGGCGCAGGCACCGGTCTGGCCCGTCTACAGACCCCCGGTCGGCCCTGACGCCGAGGCCTGCCCTGCACCACCGAGCTCCTTCAAGCTGATCTCCACCCGCGTTCTGCAGTTCGACATCATCGTCAAGTCTTCTTTCTACGCGCCGGAGACAGAGTGGGTGTTCGCCACCTGGCTCTACGACCCAGACGCCAAGGGCAGTACGCCCCTGGACAAGTTCACCGCGCTCGGCGCGATGTGGGGCAACGATCCAGGCATCGCGCAGAAGGACCTGTGCACGCCGGTGAAGCCGCTGCAGCAGAACTGGATCAACCCCGAGGCGCCCGCGTACGGCTACCAGCAGCTCGGCTGGGGCTGCCGGCTCGCGGGGCCGATCGACGTCGCGCGCCGGCCCGTGACCTTCGACGACGGCAGCAGCTGCGGCACCGCGCGCGTCTCGTCGTGCCTGAGCTGCCATGGCAGCTCGGAGTTCGTGCACGAGGATGCCCCCAAGGGCACCGAGGCCGCCACGATGTATCCGCTCGTGACGGGCTACGACAAGGCCTTCACACTCGCGCTGCCGGGCTCGCCGCAGTGGGGGAACTGGTTTTCCTCGCGCGCACCCACGGACCCGCAAGGGGATCAGCACGGCGCGAACAAGACGCTCTACACCGCGTTCGACTACGACATGATCTTCATCTTGTCGGTTCCGATCTCGCGCGCCGCGCACGGACGGCCCGGCATGCTGGAGCAGGCGACGAAGCTCGGCGTCGCGATGCGCGACGCACGCAAGGCGGTTCCCTGGACCCGCCTGACCACGTCGGCGGTCGCTCTGTCCACGAGCCAGCCGGTGAAGCCGCCGGCAGGCTGTGACTGCAGCTGCCTGCCGGCCAAGCGGCGGAAGTCCAACCTCTAGCCACGCGTCGCTGGTATCCTCCGACGGGAGTGGGTGACGTGGGCGCGGAACGACCCGAAGACGACCCGAGCGAGGGGGCGTCCGAGCTCGAGCTGACGCTCGGCGCGAACGCGAAGTACCGACTGGAGGGCCGCCTCGGCGCTGGGGGAATGGGCATCGTGTACCGGGCGCTCGACGTCGAGCGTGGGGTGCGCGTCGCGCTCAAGACCTTGCACACCACCAACGCGCAGACGCTGTATCGGTTCAAGCAAGAGTTCCGATCGCTCGCGGAGATCGTGCACCCACGCCTGGTGCGCCTCTACGAGCTGGTTGCAGACGGCGAGCGCTGGTACTTCTCGATGGAGCTGATCGAGGACGGAGTCAGCCTGCTGGACTGGGTGCGCCGCGAGGCGCTGCCCACACGCGGCGCGCTCGAGCAAGCGGAGACCATGGACTCGCGTCCGCCGCCCGCACGCGAGTCTGCCCCGACGCGCGTGGACTCGGAGCGGCGCGTCGCGCAGCGCGCATCGATGCCCGAGCCAGAGTACGCGCCAGCAAGCTCGGCGCCTCCTTCGTGGGACAAGGTGCGCGCGGCGTTCGCGCAGCTCGCGGAGGGCGTGCACGTGCTGCACCTCGCCGGCAAGCTCCACCGCGACCTGAAGCCGGAGAACGTGTTCGTGCGAGGCGCCAGCGGCGACGTGCTGCTGCTCGACTTCGGCCTGGTGGCGGCGCTCGAGGGCACGGCGGCACGCAGCTCGCTGCCGGGACTCGATCTGCAACACGATCTCGAAGAAGAGTCCGGGCAGCACGACAGCGGGGCCTACCACGCGACGCAAGCGGGGCTGATCGCGGGCACGTTCGCGTACATGGCGCCGGAGCAGGCACTGGCGCAGCCGCTGACTGCCGCGGCCGATTGGTACGCGGTCGGCGTGATCCTCTACGAGGTGCTCACCGGCGTGTTGCCCTACCAGGGCAGCGGCGCGCAGATCCTGACGCGCAAGCAAAGCAGCGACGCGATCCCGCCGCACGTGCGCGTGCCGTCGATCCCCGAGGATCTGAGCGTGCTGGCGATGGACCTGCTGCACCGCGAGCCGAGCGAGCGACCGAGCGGTGCCGAGGTCGTCGCGCGCCTCGGCGGTGTGCTGGCCGAGGTGCCTGCCAACGACGTCGCGCGGCACGTGTTCACCGGACGCGAGCGCCAGCTCGCCACGCTACAGCAAGCATTCACGGACTCCGAGCGAGCGCTCGCGACGGTGCACGTGCACGGCCGCTCCGGCGCGGGCAAGAGCGTGTTGCTGGCGCGCTTCCTGGACGAGCTCAGCGGCCGCGCGGACACGCTGGTGCTCGAGGGACGTTGTTACGAGCAGGAGTTCATTCCGTACAAGGCGCTCGACGTGCTGATGGACGCGCTCACGCGGTATCTCTTGCTGCTGCCGCCCGAGGAGCTGCGCGCGCTCTTGCCCGACGACGCGCACGTGCTGACGCGGGTCTTCCCCGTGTTCGGGCGGCTGTTCCCGGCCAGTGAACAACGCGCCGGCGAGGACCCGCACGCCGTGCGAAAGCGTGCGTTCGTCGCGGTGCGCGAGCTGCTCGTGCGCCTCGGCGAGAGTGTGCGGCTGGTGTGGTTCATCGACGACCTGCAGTGGGGCGACGTGGACAGCGCCGCGCTGCTGGCCGAGGTGCTGCGCGCGCCGGGTGCGCCGAAGCTGCTGCTGGTGCTCGCCTACCGCGACGAGCAGCAAGACAGCAACGCCAGCTTGTCCGCGCTTCGCGAGGCGACCCGCGGCGCGAGCGTGATCGACGTGGGCGCGCTCGATGCGGAAGAGGCGCGTGAGCTCGCCGCGCAGTTGCTCGCCGAGCGCAGCACCCCGGGGACACTGGACTGGACGTTGAAGCAGGCCCGGGGCAGCGCGTTCTTGATCCACGAGCTCGCGCGCTATCTGCAGGCCGGCGGCGCGCCTGCCGGTGCGCAGGACTTCGCGCTCGACGATATCTTGTGGGAGCGCGTGCGCTCGCTGCCTGCCGAGCAGCGTGCGCTGCTGACCATGGTGGCGATCGCCGGTCGACCGATGCGGCTGCGCCGCTTGCAAAACGCGGCCGCGCTGACGGCGTTGGCGCCGTCGGTGGTGCCAGCACTTTGCCATCAGCGGCTGTTGCGTACGCAAGGCACCGGTGCGGCGGCCGAGCTGGAGACCTTTCACGATCGCGTGCGCGAGAGCATCCTCGCGCGCACGCCCGGCCAGGAGCTGGCGCGCTGCGCGGCGCAGCTGGTGCGCGAGCTGGAGCGCGCCAAGGAAGGCGACGCCGAGACGCGCGCCGCGCTGTACGAGCGCGCCGGCGACCCGGGCCGCGCCAGTGGCTACTACGTGATCGCCGTGCAGAGCGCCGTGGCCGCGCTCGCATTTCAGCACGCCGAGCGGCTGGCGTTCAGGGCGATCGAGCTCGCGCGCAGCGACGAGCAGCTCGCCCAAGCGTACGAGACCGCGGTCCACTTCTACACCGACATGGCGTGCTTCGCGGATGCGTACACGCTCACGCGCAAAGGCGCGGCGGCGCTCGGCGTAGAGCTGCCGGAGAAGTTCGTGCCGCCGCTGTTGCTCGCGGACCTGCTGGCGGTGCAGCTGCGGCTGCGCGGCAAGCGACCGCACGAGCTGCGCGAGCTGCCCACCATGCCCGCGGGCAAGCTGCGCCTGGCCGTGCGGCTCGCCAACGCAGGCGCCAAGGCGGCCTTCCAGCTGCGGCCCGAGCTGTGCGTCGCCGTCTGCACCAAGCTGGTGCGGCTGTGCCTCGCGCACGGCAACAGCCCCGACAGCGCGATCGGCTACATGGTGTTCGGCGCTATCTTTCAGGGCGGCATCCTGGGCCGCTATCGGACCGGGCACGACTTCGGGGAGCTCGCGCTGGCGCTGGTCGACAAGTACCAGAACGAGCGGCAGCGCGCCGAGGTCTCGTTCGTGGTGGGCTACTTCGGCGTGTCCTGGCTGCGTCCCGCGCGCGAGGCGGAGGCGCTATGGCAGACAGCGTACGAGGCGGGACGCGCGACCGGCGACCTGTTCCACATGGGCTGCGCCGCCGCGGGCCGCATGATGAGCTACGCGATGCGCGGCGTCGCACTCGAGCGCGTGGAGAACGAGGGCGGCGCGCTGTGCGAGGTCTTGGCGCGCCATGGTCTGCACGAGCAACTCGCGGTCGTCTCGAGCGCACGTCAGCTCGCGCGTGATCTGCGCGGGCGTACACCCACGGCGGGGCTCTGGCACGAGGCCGACTACGACGATGCGCACGAGCGGCGCGCGCTGCGCAGCTTCGGCACGCGGCACTTCGCGCACTGCTGCCTGCTGCTGCGCGTTCAAGCTGCGTACCTGTGGGGACGGCTCGACGAGGCGATCGCGCTGCTCGAGGAGGCCGCGCAGCTCGCACCTGCGTCCAGGGGAATGCTCCACTCCGCGGAGCACGTCTACCTGCGCGCGCTCGTGCTGGCCGCGTTGCCCGCGCCGGGCCCGCGTCAGAAGCTCACCGTGTGGCGCGCCGCGCGCAGGCTGCGCGCCTGGTCCGCGCGCTGTCCCGAAAACTTCGCACCCAAAGCAGAGCTGCTGCACGCGGAAGCCCTGCGCCTGACCGGCTGCACCGACGCGGCCCTTGCTGCCTACGCGCGCGCCGCGCAGCTGGCGACGCAGTGCGAACAGGTGCACATCGAGGCGATCGCGAACCTGCTCGCCGCGCGTCTGCAGCAGGTCACCCCGGAGCGCGCTTCCGCGAGCTTCGAGCGTTGGGGCGCGAGCGCGCTCGCCGAACACCTGGCGGGCTGAGCAGGCCAGAGCGGCGCCGGACACCCGGAGCCCCCCGCTCGACAGCGGGTGCGATCAGTGGTCTGCTCCGCGCAGCGCTCGCCAGTCCCGGAGCCGGTCTTGTTCGAGGTGGGGTAGAGCGATGTCACAAGCATTGAAGAGTGGTGGACGCGGTGACGCGGTCTTGGCGCTGCAGCAAGAGTTGGCGAAGCTCGGCTTCGAGGTGCAGCCGGACGGAGTGTTCGGACCCAGCACGCGTGCCTCGGTCGAGGAGCTGCAGGCGCTGTTCGGCCAGGATATCGACGGGATGGTCGGTGCCGAGACGCACGAGCTGATCGTCGAGCAGACCGAGCTCGGCTTCGACGTGCGCGACGCAACCTCCGTGAAGGACGCGCTCGCCAGTTACGGCAGCGCGACGTCCCTCAACCGCGTGTTGCGGCAGGGAACCGAGGGCGCGGACGTGCGCTTCCTGCAGCGCCGGCTGGTCACGCTCGGCTACCCGCTCAAGATCGACGCCAAGTTCGGCCCGGCCACGGAGAAGGCCGTGCGCAGCCTGCAAGAGGCGTTTGGCTACGACGTCGACGGCGCCGCCGGCGAGGCCACCCACAACCTGCTCAACCAGCAGATCGGCCTCGGCTGGAGCGCGAAGAAGCCCGCACCCTGACGGCGCTCAGGGCGCCTCGCGCGGGGTCTCCCGCACACGGAGCCAGAGCAGGCTGGCGAGCGTCAGGAGCACGCCGAGCGTGATCGGATGCACGAGCGAGATCGGCGCATCGACGAGCGCCAGTGCCACGATGTCGTAGACGGGCAGGGCCACCGACGCGGTGAGCAAGATCGCCAGGGCCCGCCACATCGATGAGAACAGAAAGGCGAAGCCCGTCAGCGCCAGCACCAGGTTTCGCGATCGATAGACCGCCTGGTAAAATGCGGCCGAGTCGTCGCCGGCGGCGACGCCGAACGCGAGCGCAGCGGCGCGAGGATCGACGATGCCGCGAACGGCAAGCAACACCAGCACGGTCAGTGCCAGCGCCACGCCGGCGGTGGTCACGACGCGCAGTCTGTCTTTCATCGCCGGCTCCATTTTTGTGGGCTATATATTTAGCGAACGATACAGATTAGAGCTTCGCTCGACCCGCGATGCACGAATTCTTTTCAAGGTGTCCCGAGAATGAGCCGCGAAGGTAAGGCGACGAGGGGGCGGCCGCGCGAGTTCGACCGAGGTCGCGCGCTGGAGGCCGCCATGATGCTGTTTTGGCGTCACGGATACGACGGGACCTCGATGGCGCAGCTCACGTCCGCGATGGGGGTCGCGGCACCGAGCCTGTACGCGGCCTTCGGGTCCAAGCTGGAGCTGTACCGCGAAGCGCTCGCGCTGTACGTGCGCACGCTCGGTGAGATAGGCGTCGCCAGCTTGGTGGACGCAGCCACGGCCCGCGACGGCGTGCAGGCCGTGTTGAGGGCGGCGGCTACGGCCTTCACGCGCCGCGGCATGCCGCCGGGCTGCATGGTCGGGGTCGGAGCGTTGCGCTGTGCCGAGGGCAACGAGGTCGCAGAGCATGCGACGGCGACGTTGCGGCAGCTGTCGTACGACGCTGTCTACGCGCGCCTGCAGCGTGCCGGCCGGGAGGGCGAGCTCCCGGGCAGCAGTCCGAGAGCGCTCGCGGATCTCTACGCCGCCATCGTCGAGGGCATGTCCGTGCTCGCGCGCGATGGCGCTCCCCGCGCGCGCTTGCTCGCGCTCGCAGACCTCGCGATGGCGGCCTGGCCGACGATGCCCCACGGCAGCGGTTGAGCCGTCTCACCCCGATCGGCGCTGCGAGAACGTGCGACTGACGAGGCCGGCGCTGCATCCACGTACGTGACCTCATTCTCTCGTTTCACGTTGCTCTCGCTGCTGCTGTGTAGCGGCTGCGCTGGCGTGTACCTGCCGCCCGTGACCAACGTGCCTGCGCTGCGCGCCGCTGGGCAAGCCTCGTTCGGTGTCAGCACACGGCTCCTCTCCCCGCAGACGGCCACCCACGCGGTGGGCGCAGTCGCGATCACCGATCAGCTGCGCCTCGCTGGCACCCTGAGTGGTGGCTTCGTACGTAGCCAGCGGCGCGGACTCTACGGGGAGGCGCTGCTCGGCGCGGAGCCGATGCTGAGCAGGCTGCTGCAGCTCGGCGTGCTCGGCGGCGTCGGCTACGGCGACGTCCGGACCAAGCACGACGCCTGCCACGACACGCACACCGACGGAGTCTGCCTGAAGCCCAGGGACATCGTCGACCAGGCGCAAGCGACCTACGTACGCTACTCGGTCCAGGCGTACCTGGCGGTCCACGCGCCAAAGATCGCACACGGCGGAGGCGGCCTGCGCCTGGCGCTGATCGACATGCACGTGCACGAGCTCGACGGCCACGCCGTGAATGTGCGTGCGCGACCGATCGCGATCGAGCCGTTCTTCTTCGGCCGTGTCGGCCTGCCGTTCTTTCAGGCGGAGGTCCAGCTGCGCTACAGCGACCTCGTCAACGCGCCCCACGACGCGGGTCGCCGCGTCATCTGGGCCGACCGACTCACCCTCCTCGTAGGCGCTCGCTTCGTGTTCGGCCCCGGCATCACGCGCCGCTGGCCTTGAGGTGAGCGGCCTGTGGGCCGCGCCGCACAAGGCGGACGCCAGACCGTCAGCTTGGTGTGCTGTCCGACGGGAATGGGCGGCAGGCGTTGTCGTGAAGCGTGCGACACGCATGCTTCGGCCGAGGAGCACGCGGTGCAGCTCGACGACGATGTTGCGATCGATGTGGACGAAGCGCTCGATCAGCTCACCGAGCTGCTCGTGATCCCCGATGGATCTCCCGTGCATGCGGTGCGCCGAGCGATCGTGTTGAGCAAGCCACAGCGGCCGGCCCTGATCGTCATGCCGGAGGACGCCTCCTCCACGCTGGCCGAGCGCGCGACTTCACGCGCGATGCCCAGGCGTCCCGGCGCACGCAGGATGCGCCTGACGCCGTTTGCGCCGCGACTCAGGAGCTAGGGTCGATCAGAGGCTGACGCCGAGCCCGAGGCCGAGATCCAGGCCGAGGCCGAGCAGACCGCCGCCCTTGCAGCGGTTGCCGCCCAGGAGGCCGCCGAGCTCGAGGCCGACGGCAGCTTCCGCGGCGACGCCGACGCGCAGGCCTGCGCCGCCACCCTCACCACCGCGGCCGCCGCCGCTGACCAGGTCGAGCGCGTCGTCGCTGAGCGAGACCAGTGCGTATCCGTTGTTCGTATTCATCTCTCCAGGCTCCTCGAGTGCGCGCGAAGCGGGTCTGATCTTCAGTCGCTCGCCAACACCGTGGAAACGAATTCCATTCTTCTCGGGGATGGGCAAGTGTCTTCTGATGTGCCTTTTTAGAAGGTTTTTTCTGCGTCTCGTGGCGACGGTAATGTCGCAGCGGGCGACGCTCTGCACGCGCGCGAACGAGGCTCTCGAGCGTGATTGGGACGCGTGCGTCGCGTCGCGGGTGCGTCACGCGTGTCGCAGTCGCTGTCTTCATCGCGCCGCCACCATCGAGCTTTCCTCGCGCGCGGTCTTCTCTTAGAGTGCGCTCGTCATGAGCTCTCCGCTCGACATCCGTACTTCGAAGATTCGGCTCGGTGCGCGCGCGCTGAAGGTGCTCTCGATCGAGCTGCTCGTGATCGAGGGGCCCGACCGCGGGCTGCGCGTGCCCGTCGACGCCGTTGCACGCGTGGGCAGTGCCGCCGCCAACGACCTCACCCTTGCGGACGTCACGGTCTCGCGTGTGCATTGTGAGCTCCGACCACGCGCGGACAGCATCGCGATCAAGGACTGCGGCAGCACCAACGGCACGTTCGTCGAGGGCGTGCGCATTCGCGATGCGGAGGTGCAACCGGGAGCCGCGGTACGCGTCGGCAACAGCGTCTTTCGCATCGTGTCGGTGAGCACACCTTCGTTCGTCGAGGTCTCGGACCACACCTCGTTCGGCGAGCTGGTAGGCGCGAGCCTGGAGATGCGGCGCGTCTATGCGATCCTCGAGCGCCTCGCGCGCAGCGACTCCACGCTCTTGATCGAGGGCGAGACCGGCACGGGCAAGGAGCTGGCTGCTCGCTCGCTGCATCGAGCGTCGTCGCGTGCGGCGGGACCGTTCGTGCCCATCGATTGCGGCGCCGTGCCCGAGCAGATGATGGAGAGCGAGCTGTTCGGGCATGCCGAGGGGGCGCTGTTCGGCGCGGCGCGAGAGCGCAAGGGCGTCTTCGAGGACGCGCACGGCGGCACGCTCTTCTTCGACGAGATCGACGCCATGCCGCTCTCCGCGCAAGCGAAGCTGATCCGAGCGCTGGAGACGCGCTCGATCAAGCGAATAGGCGAGAGCGTCGAGCGACCCGTCGATGTACGCGTGATCGCGGCCACCAATCGTTCGCTCGCTGTCTGCGCCAACCAGGGCACCTTCCGCGAGGACCTCTACTATCGACTGGCCGTGGTCGAGGTGAAGCTACCCGCGCTGCGCCTGCGTGTGGACGATATTCCTGCCCTGGCAGCGCACTTCTACGAGCGACTGGGCGCTGCGGAGTCGAGCTTGCCGAGCACGTTCGTGCAGATGCTCGCCACGCGGGGCTGGCCGGGCAACGTTCGTGAGCTGCGCAACTTCATCGAACGCAGCGTCTCACTCGGGTTCATCGAGCAGACGACGCGAGGTCTGCCCGCGCTGCGCGAGCAGGCGATGCCCACGCCGGGGTTCGACGGCCTCGTTCCGCTCGACCTTCCCCTCAAGGAAGCACGCCAGGCGTGGACCGAGAAGTTCGAGGTCGTCTACGTGCGAGGCATGCTCGAGCAGACCCACGGCAACGTCACACGCGCGGCCGAGCGCGCCGGCGTCAACCGACGTTTTCTGCAGCGGCTGGTGACGCGCCTCGGTCTCCGCGCGAGTGAGCTCGACGATCCGCCTGACGCGTCGACGTGAGCGCGAAGTATCCGGCGAGCAGGAGCAGGAGCAGCGCAGCGAACAGCGCCAGCCTCGGCAGGGCGGGCGATATTGGCAGTCGCACGAGCTCGGTCTGCGGCGCGATCGCCGGGGTTGGCGCGCGGCTAGCGGGTGGTGTGAAGCTGCGCGCGGGCGGCGTGAAGCTGCGTGCGGGTGGCGTGAAGCTGCGCGCGGGCAGAGTGAAGCTCGGTGCAGGCTGCGTGAAGCTTCGTGGGGGCGGCGCCGGAGGCGTGAAGCGCAGCGCCGTCGGGACACGATTCGGAACCGTGGGCGTAAGACTCGCGGCCTCGACGGGCGCGCGCTCCACGGTCGGCCCGGCGTAGTTGGACGGCGAGGCGCTCGCGAGCTCTCGGCGGCGGGCCTGGATCCGCGCGCGCCGCAACGCGAGGTCTTGCCCGGCCACACCCTCCACGTACTCGGCGACCTGCACGTGGCTCGCGATCGGGCCCGCACTCGAGACCGCCGCCTCCAGCGCATCGAGCATCTCGCGCGCAGACTGAAAGCGCTCGCGAGCCAGCGGGTGGCAGGCGCGGGCGACCACCGCTTCGAGCTCACGTGCAACAGCGGGCTCTGTCATCGAGAGCCGCGGCACCCCCTCGCGCAGGATCGACTGCAGCACCTGGACCTCGGAGCGATCGCCCCAGGGCAGCTTCCTGCACAGCGCGACCCAGAGCGTGACGCCGGCCGCGTAGATGTCGAACGTCTTGTCCAGCGGCTCGGAACGCAGATACTCAGGCGCGAGGTAGGGGAGCTTACCGCGGATCTGACCCGCCTCTGTCATCGGCATGCTGCGCGCGGTCTTCGCGATCCCGAAGTCAGCGAGCCGAGTCATCCCATCTCGGCCGACCAGCAGGTTGTCGATCGCGAGGTCTCGATGGAGCATGCCGAGTGCGATTCCCTCGGAGTCGACCGCGTCGTGGACCGCCTGCAGGCCAGCGAGCGCATCGAGCATGACCCGGCCGAGGAGCGCGACGGGCCACAGTGGGTGAGGTCCGTTGCGATGGATCAGACCTGCCAGCGAGAGTCCCTCGACGTAATCGCAGACGAAGTAGTATCCCTCGTCGTCGATGCCCGCCTGATGCATGCCCACGACGTTGGCGTGATGGACCAGGCCGGCCAGGCGCGCTTCGGTCAGGAAGCGCTCTGGCGGCTCGTCGAAGCCGTTACCCAGCGCGTGTTGGCGCTTGATCGCGACCAGGCGCTCGAAGTCGCCCGCGCCGAGCGCGCGACCGAGGTAGACG
>DASUME010000165.1:0-14264 GCA_036277895.1 Polyangiales bacterium | reverse complement strand
GCCGCCGGGGGGGCCCGCGCGGTGGGGCAGCTCGATGCCGCGATCGCGGCAGAAGCGCCGAAACACCGCGCCCGCCTGCGTGGGCGCGACCGGCATCTCGCCGCCCTTGGTGGGCGCGAGCGTGCGCAGGTAGTGCGCGAGCTCGGCGGTGTCGAAGGTGCCGCGCCGGCCGTGCGCAAAGTCCACGCCGTCCTGCTGCCGCACGTAGCGCGCGACCAGCGTGGCCACCTCGTGATCGTCGAGCGTGGTCAGGTCCGCATCGACCACCTCGGTCGAGGCGAGCAGCGCGTCGTAGATCCGGATCAGGTGCGCGGCGCCGTCGCCGGGCTGCACGTGCGCGAGCACCCGCCCATCCACGGTGATCAGGCCGACACGATCGCCGCGATCGAGCCACACGCGACCGTGCGCGACGCACAGCTCCAGCGCGAAGTCGAGCCTGCGCTCGCCGGGTGTGCCGCCGCGCATCGAGCCGCACGCATCGAGCACCAGCACCAGCGTCTGCTGCACTTCCTGATCGACCTCGCGCACCAGCAAGCGCCCGGTCTTGGCGCTCGCCTTCCACGCGATCGACTTGAATGGATCGCCGGGCGCAAACTCGCGCAGCTCGTGCAGCTCCGTGCCGCCGCCGCGCCGGCGCATACGGTGCCGCCCGCTGCGGTCGAGCGGCAGACCGGTCAGGATGCCGAGCGCGTTCGCGCGCACCGCCACCGTGCGCGGCAGCACCTTGATCGCCAGCGCGTTCGGGAAGTACAGCGGCACGTCGAACAACCCCAGCGGTCCGCGCAGCGAGACCGCCAGCCCGTGCAGCACGATCCGCCCCGCCGCCTGCGCAGTCAGGGTGAAGGTGAACTCGTTGCGCGCCCGCGGCTGGACCGAGATCGCGTAGGGCTCCTCGTCGAGCACCTTGGCGCCGTGGGTCAGCACCGGCGTCACGCGCGTGAGCTCGATGCCGTGCGCCCCGCGATGGCGCACGTAGCAGCGTACCTGCACCGGCATCTGCGGCACCACCGCGCCGCTCACGGACTGGTCGCGCGAGGCGAGCCACCAGGCGAACTCCAGCCGCTGCGCGCGCACGCGACGCCCGAGCGGCACCGTGGCCGAGAACACCGCCACCAGGCACAACGCCAGCGCCGAGCCGAGCGTCGCGGTCGCCCACGAGCGGCTCCACAACGCGACCAGCCACATGCCGAGGCAGCCCAAGAATGCGGCGATCGCCCGCGTGGACGGGATCGGGAGCATCAGCGCGCTGCCGCGTCCCAGCGGTGCGGCACTTGCTCCAGGGCAGCCTCGATCACGGTCTCGCGCGCGAAGCCCTCCATGTCCGCCTCGGGCGTCAGCACCAGGCGATGCGCGAGCACCGGCACCGCCAGCGCCTTCACGTCATCCGGAAGCACGAACGGCCGCCCGCTGACCAGCGCCCGCGCGCGCGACGCCTGCACCAGCGCCAGCGAGGCGCGCGGCGACGCGCCCAGGTACACGCGCGAGTGCTGCCGCGTGTAGTGCGAGAGCCGCACGATGTACTCCAGGATCTCGCTCTCCACGTGCACGCCGTGCACCAGCTCCTGCATGGCCAGGATCTCGCGCGGCTCCAGCACACGCCGCGGCGTGGGCGCCGGGTCCATGTGCCGCATCAGGATCGCCAGCTCGTCCTTCGCATCCGGATAGCCGATCAGCAGCCGGAACAGGAAGCGATCGATCTGCGCTTCGGGCAGCGGATAGGTGCCGGCCTGCTCGACCGGGTTCTGGGTGGCGAGCACGATGAACGGCTGCGGCAGGGGGCGCGTATCGCCCTCGATTGTGACCTGCTGCTCCTGCATCGCCTCGAGCAGCGCGCTCTGGGTCTTGGCCGGGGCGCGGTTGATCTCGTCGCCGAGCACGATGTTCGCGAACAGCGGGCCCTCGCGCAGCTGGAACTCGCCCGAGCGCGGCGACAGCACATAGGTGCCGGTGATGTCCGCGGGCAGCAGATCGGGCGTGAACTGAATGCGCCGGAACTGGCAGCCGAGCGTGGCGGCGAACGCCTTGACCAGCGTGGTCTTGGCGACCCCCGGTACCCCCTCGAGCAAGACGTGTCCGCGCGCGAGCAAGCTGATCAGCAAGAGCTCCGCCACGTCTTTGCGGCCGACGTAGGCGCGTTGCACTTCCTGTACGACCAGCGCTGCTCGCTGGGAGGCGAGCGCGAGGCCGCGCTCGTCGATTCGTCGCTCCATCATCTCAGCCATTCCCGAGCCGGGTGAGCAGCTCCTCGCCCTGACGTACCACGTTTCGAAGCTCACTCACGCGAATCCGCGGTGGCTTCGGGTCGCTCTCGGTCGCGCTCGCGATCTGCTCCAGGCGCGAGAGCAGACCGTTCAGCTCGCTCAGTTGCGGCTCCTGCCAGCCGCGCTGTCGCAGGGCCGCGAGCACCGTGGCGACCGAGGGCGACGGAGGCAGCGACAGCTTGCGCGTCAGCTCCGACGCCAGCTCGCGCTTGTAGTCGAGCAGCGTCCAGACCAGGTTCGGCGCGTCGCGCTCACGCAGCGACACCCGCCCCGCGAAGCCGGCGTGCACGCGCGGCGCGAGCTCATTACGCACGTAAGGCGATCGCCGCGGCAAGCTACCGGCGACCATCACGGCCGCGATCGCGCACAAGCCGAAGCTCAACAGCGACAACACGCCGGGTGGCAGATCGGGGTGCGTGACGCGCTTCAAGAAGCCATCGACGTACGACAGCCCGTAGCCGCTGCTGCCGCCGTAGGTGCCCTCGAACGAGGTGTCGTGCGCGATCAAGAACAGCCGACCGCCGGGGCGCTGCAGGTAGCCGAGCAAGTTCTTCGCGAAGCGCTGGTGCTCGGGCAGCGCGAGCAGCTGGTTGATCAGCACGCTGCCGTCGCCGACCGCGACCAGCCGGCCCGCGCCCACGGCGCCCGCGAGCACCAATGCCGCCTCGCTACGACCGAACGTGAACACGGGCTTGAGATCGCGGTGACGCAGCGCGCTAGCGCGGTTGGTCAACAGCAGGTCCACGCCCTCCACCAGCGGGTGCTCGCTCGCGGGGTACGCGACCAACAAGTTGGGATCGTCACGCAACGCGGGGACCTGGTCGATCGGCGCCGTGAGCCTCTGCACTTGATAGGCCGACAGCAGCCGCTCGCCGCTGCCGAAGTCATCGAGCAACGCAACGCGTCCACCGTCGCGAAGGAAGGTGGTGAACGCGTTGGTAGGCAGCGCGCTCTCGGGGCTCACGATCAGCAGCGCGTCGCGCGGAGTGAGCTGAGCGAGGTCGAGTGCAGCCGGAGTGAGCAGCGGGATCTCTGCCTCTTTCGCCAACGAAGTCAGCGTCTCCAGGCCGTCCCACGCGGTTTGTGCAACGGCGGGCGACCCCGCGACGACAGAACCGAGGAGCCATGCGGCCAGACTCCAGCGCAGTGCAGAGGTCATCCGGCCTCGATGTTACCAGCCCGCTTTGGGCTGGGAGCGCACAGCCGTGGCTGGGGCGCAAAAAGGTGGCACCCCGGTGCAAAGCTGAAAGGCTGGCGTCCCAGCTGTGGAAGCGCCATCCCTTGACGTACGGCCTGCGCGTGACGAGCTTTGTGAAATGCCCGATGGTCCGTAGACGGTTCGTGAGAGGGATGGGTAGAATTGATGAGAAGTCGACCCCACATCTTGTGAGCAGGAAGTAGAGACGTCGTGGCATTTGTATTGCACGTATGCTCGGCTCGAGAGCACGTGCATGAGGAATGGGCCCCGTGAGGGGCAGAAGGAGCGAGCAATGCTGCCGCCGTTCATCATTGAGCAGATCAGGCAACGAGAAGAGCGTGAGCGCCGGCACGCCCCGCAGCCGTTCCTCGAGCTGCCGGTTCCGCCCCATCTCCCGCGCGGCGGGGACCCGCGTGAGCCGCGCGACCCGGATGACCATGACCGCGGTGTCGTCATCATCGACTTGATGGGCGACTAGCCTCAGCGCTTCGTAACGTCCCGCCAGTTCGCCGCGATGTCCGCGAGCGAAGGCGGGTTCCCTTCCAAATACGCGCCACTCGTCTCGGCGTGCCGGAACGCGTAGATGCGCCCTCCGGCCACGCCGAGGATCTCGCCCTGTACATCGGTCGAGGCATCGGAGAGCAGGTGCACGATGCCCTGGGCGACGTGGTCCGGGCTGAGCGACTCGGGCTTGATCGAGGCGAACAGCGGGAGTTGCTCCGTGAGGCGGGTTCGCGCGGTGGGCACCACCACGTTGAGCCGCACCTTGTGGCGCCGGAGCTCGGTGGCGGCCGTGCGTACGAAGCCGGCCAGGCCGCCCGCAGCCACCGCGAGGCTGCTCTGGCCGGCGCTGCCGAAGAAGCCCGACGGCGAGCTCGCGAGCACGATGCTGCCCCCGCGCTGGCCTGCGATCAAGCTACGGGAGAGCTCGCGCGCAAAGCGCAGCGGCGCGAACAGGTGCACGCCGAGCACGCGCATCAGCTCGTCGTCGCCGGTTCGCAGCAGCGCGCGATCGTGGTGAAAGCCTGCGCAAAACACGCCGAAATCGACGCGCCCGAAGCGCGCGATGGTCTGCTGAACGAGCTCGTTGGTGGCCTCGGGCGCGGTCACGTCGAGCGGCAGCCCGAGCACCTTGTCTTCGCCGAGCTCGCGCGCCAGCTGCGCCACCGGCTCGGGGTCCCGCCCCTCGCCGTCGCTGCGGGTGCCAGCATCGGCAACGACGAGCCGCGCTCCCAGCCCGACCAGGCTACGGGCGGTGGCGCGACCGACGCCGTGCGCGCCCCCGACCACGATTGCGACCTTGTCCTCGAACTCGCTCATGACCCTGTTTCCTACGTATTTGGTCGCACAATGTAGGCCGTGACGATGCGCAAGCAAAGCTGACTATGGATCGCTTGTGCACGCGAACTAGCTACACTCTGTGTCATGGCTTTGGAGTCGGTCGGCCGGTACAGATTGCACCGCAAGCTGGCCAACGGGAACATGGGCGAGGTGTACCTCGCCGAGTGCGGCGGTGAAGCCCGCTTCCGACGCCGCGTGGTCATCAAGCGACTGTTTTCGCACCTCGCGCACCACCCCGAAGCCGTGCGCATGTTCCAGGACGAAGCGCATGCGCTCGCCTCCCTCAACCACCCGAACATCCCGCAGGTCTACGATCTCGGCTTCGCGGATGGGCACTGGTTCATGGCCATGGAGCACGTGCCCGGGCACACGCTCGCGGAGCTCTGTGCAGCCGGCGCGCGCGAGGCCGTACCGCTGACGCTCGACGTGACGGTCGCCGCGCTGGAGCAGCTCTGCGACGCGCTCCATCACGCGCACGAGCGCAACGATCACGACGGCAAGCCGCTGCGCATCGTCCACCGCGACGTGACGCCCAGCAACCTGATGATCACGCCGGATGGCTACGCAAAGCTGCTGGACTTCGGCGTCGCGCACAGTGCGCGGGACGAGTCCAAGGGCGGCTCGGTGAAGGGCACGCTCGCGTACATGTCCCCGGAGCAGGTGCGCGGCCAGCGGCTCGACAAGCGCTCGGACGTGTTCGCGGTGGGCGTGATGCTGTACGAGCTCACCACGGGCCGCCGGCTGTTCTACGGCAGCGAGGTCGAGGTCATGACCGCGATCGTCGAGCGCGACGTGACGCCGCCGAGCGCATGGGTGCAGGGCTACCCCCGCGAGCTCGAGCAGATCGTGCTCGGGGCGCTCGCGCGCGATCGCAGCAAGCGGTACCCGAGCGCGTACCACCTCTGCCGCGACCTCGAGGAGTACGTGGCCTCGCACGGCATGGTCGCCACCCACCAGACGCTCTCTCGCTACTACGGACACGTCTTCACCGAGGACGAGCGGCGCGAGCGCGGGAGCGGTGCGTTCCGCGCGATCACCACGCCGGATGTGGTCGTTGCACAGCGCGAGCAGACCTCGATCAGCGTGATGATGGGCCCGTCCCTGATCGTCGAGAGCGGCGCCCTGGAGGACCTGCAGCAGCTGCGCGGGCAGGTCCCGCGCGAGCACGCGCTGTCCCTGGACGCTCCGTATCCGCTGCACCTGCCGGGCGGGGACGACCTGTTCCACGACAGCAGCCCGCCGCTCGTGCTCTCGCGACCGAAAAAGTAGTTCCCAGATCGAGGCGCTCGCGGGTCTCCCGCGAACAGCGTCCGAGGAAATCTGTCGAGGCTCGCACTCACCGTGCGAGGTGCGTCAGCACACGCTCGGGGTGACCCAGGGCGGCCGGCCACCCTCGACTTCAGCTAGTGCTTGCCGATTTGTGCCAGCCGGTGATAGTTTGGCTCAGTCATGCGCACTATGGCACGTTATCGCTTCCTACGACGCCTGGGCGCAGGCGCCGCGGGCGGCGTGTACCTGGTCGAGGATCGCGTGTTGGGTGGCCCGCCGCTGGCGCTGAAGCGTGTGGAGCGCGCGAGCGACCCTGCGTTTCGAGACAGCTATGCGCGCGAGTTCGCGGTGCTGGCGTCGCTCTCGGTGCCCGGCGTCGCGCGTGTGCACGATCTCGGCGTCGCGCCGGCCCGTGACGAGATCCCCGAGGGACCGTTCTTCACGCGCGACTTCATCGACGGTGTGCCGCTGTCCACGTGGGGGCGCGCGCGCTCGGTCGACGAGGTGGTGCGCGTGTTCCTGCGCGTGCTGTCGACCTGCGCCGCGCTGCATCGCAGCTTCGTGCTGCACGGCGATCTGCACCCGGGCAACGTGATCGTCGATGCGCAGGGCATGGCGCACCTGATCGACTTCGGGCTCGCCTCGCGCGGCGCGGACGTGCTGCACGGCAGCGGCACGCCGATCTACATGGCGCCGGAGCTGCTCCAGGGTGGTGGCTCCACGATGAGCGCGGACATCTACGCGCTCGCCGCGACGTTGTGGACTGCGCTGACGGGTGCGCCGCCGTGGAGTGGCGAGCGCGCGTTGGCCGCCAAGCTCGCGGG
Source organism: Polyangiales bacterium (assembly GCA_036277895.1). Taxonomy (GTDB): domain Bacteria; phylum Myxococcota_A; class Polyangia; order Polyangiales; family DASUME01; genus DASUME01. Next base: position 7,371 of record DASUME010000165.1, on the reverse strand, counting down.
CGAGCTGCCGCGGATCGAGGTCGAAGATGCCAGGGTGCGGCGCGTGCTCGAGGCGTGCACCTGGGCGCTCGCCCGCGATCCGCGCTCGCGTGCGCCGAGCGTCGATGAGCTGGCCGCGAAGATCGAGCTGGCGTCGGGGATCGCGAGTGAGCGCGTCGCGCACTTCGCACCGCCCCGTCCGCGCGGGCGCGATGCGCTACTCGATCAGCTGACGGCGCTCGGTCAGGGCTTCAGCGTGCTGCACGGTGCGCGCGGCATGGGCAAGAGCACGCTGCTGCGCGAGCTCAAGTGGCGCCTGCAGCTGGCCGGTCGCGAGGTGATCGCGCTGCACTGCGGCGACTTCGAGCGCCCCGCGCTGGAGCAGCTCGCGCGCCAGCTCGGTACGACTGAGGAACGAGCGCCGAGTGTGTTGGCGGAGCGCGCGTGCCTGCTGTTGGTCGACGACCTCGACGCCGCGGACGGGCAGACGATGGCGGTGCTGCGTGGCGCCCCTGCGCTGCTGGCCAGCAGCGAGTCGACGGCGATCGATGCGCAGCTGATCGCCGTGCCGGCCTTGCCGGCGGAGACGATGCGCGCGCTGATCGCGGACGCGCTCGGTCCGATCGAGGCAGCGAGTGAAGCGCGGCTGCTCGCGCACGCGGCGGGCAACCCGGGCGTGTTACTGGAGGCGCTGGAGTGGGCCTGGCAGCGCGGCGACGTGAGCGCGCTCGGTGAGCTGGCGTCGGGGGAGATCGCGGCCAGCCTCGCGGAGCGGCGCGCCGCGGGGGTGGGGCGCGAGCTACTGACGTTGCTCGCGCTTGCGCGCGCGCCGCTGCCGGAGTCGCTGCTGCAGGCGGTGCTCGGGCAGGTGTACCCCGAAGCGCGCCGCTGCGTGCTCGAGCGCGGCCTGGCGCACGTGGAGCTTGACGCGCTGCACGCAGACGACGACACGGTCAGTGAGTACCTGCGGCAAACGCAGAGCGTAGGGCTGGCGTTGCGTGCGCTGGCTACGGGTGTCGCGGATCCGGTCGCACGCGCAGAGCTGGCGATCGCGAGCGGCGAACGGGCGCGGATGCGCGAGCACGTGCCGCCGGCGGTGCACACGTTGCGCGCGCGGGGCGCCTCGACGCATGCGCTGCGGCTCTGTGATGCGGGTGAGCTGTGGCTCGACGCGAGCGAGCTCTGCGCCGAGCTGGGCGAATACGCGCGCGCGGCGGAGCTCGCTGAGGGACTGCTTGAGGACGAGAGCACCGAGGTCGCCGCGCGTGCTCGCGTCGCGGCGGGTCGTGCGCACGTGGCGGCGAGTCGCTTGGATCGCGCGGTGGAGTTGCTGGCGAGCATGCCCACGTCGGCGCCTGTCTCGCTGCGCGCGCAGGCTGCGCGCGAGCTGGCGCGTGCGTACCTGCGGCGCGGCGAGTTCGAGCAGGCGCGCGCGGCGGTGCGCGGCGGGCTGGCCGTGGCCGCGAGCGATGAGCCCGCGCGCATCGAGCTGCTGGCGATCGATGCGTCGTTGCCCGATCAAGTCGAGGCCGAAGCGCGCTACGCGGAGGCGCTGACCTTGGCGCGCGCGCTCGGGGCCACGCGCGACGCTGCGCTGGTGCTCGGGTACCGCGCCTTCGCACACGAGCGGCGTGGTGCGCTGGAGCCGGCGCGCGCGGACTACGAGGCGGCGCTGGCGGAGGCGCGCAAGGCGGGCGACCTCGGCCAGAGCGCGACCTACGCGCTCAACCTCGGCAACGTGTGCATGCGCGCGGGCCAGCTGGAGAGCGTCGAGAACCACTACACGCTGGCCGGGCGGCTCGCGCGTCGGACCGGGCGCCTGGGCACGGCGTTGTCGGCCGACAACCACCAGGCGGAGCTGCACGTGCGGCTCGGCAGCTTTGCGCGTGCGCGGCAGGTGGCGGAGGCGTCGCTCGCCGAGGCGGAGCGGCTGGGCCACGTGCAGGCCGAGGCGCATGCGCTGAGCACGCTCGGCGACATCGATGCGCGCAGCGGCGCGGCCGAGCCAGCGCTCGCACGCTACGAGGCAGCGGCGGTGCGCTACCGCAAGCTCGGGCGCAACCACGAGCTGGCGTGGCTGTGGCTCGACGCGGCCGAGGTGCTGTTCGAGCGTGGCGGCATGAGCGACGTGTCTGCGGCAGCGGGCCGAGTCGCGCAAGCGCGCGAGCTGATCGAGCGCCACGGCCACGATGACCTGCGCCCGCGCCTGCGCCTGCTGGTCGCGCGTGGCCGAGCCGGGCATGGCGATCTCGACGGTGCGGTGCGCGAGCTGGCCGAGCTGGAGCGCAGCCTCGACGTCGAGCGCGATCGGGAGCTGCTGTGGCAGGTGCTCGGCGCGCAGGCGAGCATGCACTTGCAGCTCGGGGCGCCGCTGCTGGCTTCGCGCAAGGCGCGCGAGGCGGCGGAGTTGATCGAGCTGCTGGCGAGCCAGGTGCCGCGCAACGCGCGCGAGGCGTTCTGCGGCGAGCCCCGGCGTGCCGCGGTGCTGGAGCTGGCGCGCGAGCGCAGCACGGAGCGCCGCGACGAAGGCAGCCGGCGTGGGCTGGACGACCCGCGCTTCACGCGCTTGCTCGAGCTGATCAAGCGGCTGGCACGCGAGCGCGACCTGACGCGCTTGCTGGAGCGCATCACGGACGCGGCCGTGGATCTATCAGGAGCCGAGCGCGGCTTCGTGCTGTTGACCACGGAGCAAGGCCAGCTGGCGCCGCACACCGTGCGCGCGAGCGGCGGTGCCGAGGTCGATCCACACGTGGCGTTCAGCCGCTCGATCGCGGAGGCGGTGCTGATCGACGGCGAGCCGATCGTGACCGTGAACGCGCGCGACGATCGCCGGCTGAACGAGTACATGTCCGTGCACAAGCTGATGCTCAAGTCGGTGGCGTGCATCCCGATCAGCGGGCCGAGCGGCGTGCTCGGGGTGCTGTACCTGGAGCACCGGCTGCGCGCGGGGCGCTTTCAGGAAGACGACATCGACCTGCTGGTGGCGTTCGCCGATCAAGCGGCGATCGCGCTGGAGAACGCGCGGCTGTGGAGCGAGAACGAGCGCCGCCGCTGCGCGCTGGAGCTGCAGGCGCGCGAGCTGGCCGCGGCGAAGGTGGAGATCGAGCGCGTGCTGGAGGCACGCACCGAGGAGCTGGAGCTGACGCGGCTCGACCTCGGGCGCGCGCGCGCGGAGCTCGCGGGGCAGGTGTCGCGGCACGGCATCGTCGGGCAGAGCGCGTCGATGCGCCGCGTGTTCGCGCTGATCGAGCGCGTGGCGGACTCGCCGGTGCCGATCGTGGTCGAGGGCGAGAGTGGCACCGGCAAGGAGCTGGTGGCGCGCGCGATCCACGCCAGCGGCGCGCGCAAGAAGGAGCCCTTCGTGGCGATCAACTGCGCGGCGCTGCCCGAGCAGCTGCTCGAGAGCGAGCTGTTCGGGCACGTGCGCGGCGCATTCACCGGCGCGGAGCGCGACAAGAAGGGTCTGTTCACGCAGGCCGAAGGCGGCACGATCTTCCTCGACGAGTTCGCCGACATGCCCGCGCGCATGCAGATCGATCTGCTGCGTGTGCTGCAGGAGCGTCGCATCCGACCGCTCGGCGCGGACGCAGACATCCCGGTCGACGTGCGCATCATCGCGGCCAGCAACCGCCCGCTCAAGCAGCTGGTCGCGAGCGGCCGGCTGCGCGAGGACCTCTACTACCGAATGAGCGTGGTCGAGATCAAGCTGCCCGCGCTGCGCGAGCGGCCCGAAGACATCCCGCTGCTGTGCGATCACCTGCTGACGCGCGCGGCCGAGCGCTCGGGCTCGCGCCCGCGCAAGCTCTCGCGCGCGGCCCTGGAGAGCCTGCTCAGCTGCCCGCTGCCCGGCAACGTTCGCCAGCTGGAGCACCTGCTGGCCAGCGCCGCGATGCTCGCCGAGGGCCCGCAGATCGAGCCGCAGGACCTCGGCCTCGACGGCGGCGAAGAAGCCGAAGAGCTACGCCCGAGCACGCCGCCCCTCGACGACGACCTGGTCGGCACCCCCGACGACGTCCAGGGCTTCAAGACCCGCGAACGCAAGCGCATCATCGAGGCGCTGGAGAAGCACGGCTGGAACCGCGCCAAGGCCGCAACCGCCCTGGGCATGCCCCGGCGCACCTTCTACCGCCGCCTGAGCGAGTTCAACATCCTCTGAGGACGGCTGGCGATCGTGCTCGTCAGGGCAGGATGGCGAAGGCGCGGGCGGGGAAGCCGTAGCCGTTCTTGACCTTGGGCCAGGTGGTCGTCGGCAGAGCGAGGAAGAGGAGCGCCCATCGCATTCGTCGCAATTAACGGAAAGGCGTTCAGACGTCGAGACGCGCGCGCGTTACTCGTCTTCCGGCTCGCCGTCATACTCGCCGTCGTCGCCGATTGCGTCGCTGACGGCGCGGCCGAGCTCGACCAGGCCTTCGTCCTTCTTGAAGCCGTCGAAGTGCTGGCGCTGCTCGCCGTCGAGGTAGCTCGGCTTGCCGCCGGGGCTCGACATGTCGATCCAGTAGGCGCTCTTGTCGCGCACGTCGAAGTGCACGAACAGGCTGTGCGGGTAGAAGCCGACGCCGACGTTCTTGAAGTGGCGCAGGTAGTCGCAGAGCTGACGGTTGGTGACGCCGTCGATCTTGATGTCCATCGCGGCGCCCTTGGTGTGGCGACTCTCCTTGCTCGTGAAGCCCTTGGCCACGCGGTAGCCGCTCATCACCTGGATCGTGCGGCCGTCGTAGTGCTTGGAGACCTCGGTGATCAGCGCCAGCAGGCGCAGGTCCGGGCGCTTCTGCTTCTTGCTGCCGCGCGGGCGCAGGAACGCGGCCATGCGCTTGGCGGCCTGCGGGCGCACGCGGCCCTTGTTGTCCGTGATCGTGAGCTTGAGCTTCTCGCCGGTGGCCACGCGATGGAACGCCACCGTGCCGCTCTTCATGCCCACCGGCGCAGGCTCGTTCTTGACGATCTTGCTCTTGAGCTCGACGCCGCCCTTGCTCGCTGGCGCTTCCTTCGTCTTCGCCACGCCCGGCAGGCGCAGCCGCGTGCCGGGCTGCAGCAGCGTGCTCAGCGTGATCCCGTTCGCCTTGGCCAGCGCCTCGGCCCCGACGCCGTGGGCCTTGGCGACGGTCCACAGGCTGTCGCCCGTGCCGACGATCACCACGCCGGGCTCCGGCACGCTGAGCTGCTCGCCGATCTTGAGCGTCGAGTTGGACGTCAGCTCGTTCGCGGCCGCCAGAGAAGCGATGCTGACTCGGTACGATTGGGCGATTGAACCGAGCGTCTCACCGGAGCGCACAGTGTGTTGTCGCTCCGCGTGCGCAAGCTGCACGACGGGCGAAAACCACGAGGCGGCCAGCAAGGTTAGGGCGGCGATCGAACTGCGCTTGGGACTCACTGCCTCGATTATCGCAAGGCAGCCATTCGCCCGCAAAGGTGGTCGCGGGGTCTCAAACACACTTTTTTCGCACGCCTGCTTCCGCAAATGAGAGCATTGCTGGGTAGTGCTCGCTCGTTGACAACCTGGCTAGCTGGTGACGGAGGCATTCCGCGCATGGGGGGAACCGCGCGTGGAGTGCCCAGGGCAAGGGCTCAACTGACCTCTAATTATGTGTAACTGATAAGCAATTTGTGGGGAATATCGCTTGACGCTGTCACGGTTCGGTCCATAACGTCGAGATGTGGCAAACACGGGTTCGCCACGCCTTCGCGGACGCCGAAGCGTGATGGAGCAAGACGACAAAGTCTCCATAGCAGCACTGTCTACGGGCTCCATTGCGGACGCTCCTCGCGCCTTTGGTGCGAGCGGCACGGCGACGGAGCGCACGACCCGCGAAGAAGACGACGCGCCTGCGCAAGAGCAAGGCGCATCGAAGTCCACCAAGAAGAGCGGACCCTCCAAGAAGGTTCCGAACAACGTACGCAAAATCCGCAACGAGCGGATGATGTCAAAAGCAGAGCTCGCCCGCCGCGCCAACTTGTCAGTTTTGACGATCGATCGCGTGGAAAGGGGCTACGAGTGCCGCGTGGATACCAAGCGGAAATTACTCGAAGCCCTCGGCTTGAGCCTCGCTGACCGCGTAAAGGTGTTCGGCGAGGAGGAGTGATGCTCCGCGATGGGCGAGGGGAAAAACTTGGTTGGGGTCGACATCGGTTCGAGCTCGATCAAGGTCTGTGAGATCAAAGAGGGCCGCAAGGGCGCGCGATCGCTGACGCGTTTCGCACATCACCTGCTGCCGTCCCAGAGCATCGTAGACGGCCACATCATGAACTCCGGGGCCGTCGTCGAGGGCCTCGAGCGGCTGTTCCACAAGCAGCGACGCAAGGACGTCGCGCTGCGGATCAGCGGCCACAGCGTGATCATCAAGAAGGTCACGATGCCCCTGATGACCGCCGATGAGCTGCGCGAGCAGATCTCGTGGGAGGCCGAGCAGCACATCCCGTTCGACGTCGCCGACGTGGAGCTGGACTACCAGGTGCTGCGCCGCCGCGACGAAGAAGGACAGATGGATGTCCTGCTCGTGGCCGCGAAGAAGGAAGAGATCCAGGACCTGATGAACCTGGCCTTCGAGGCGAAGCTCAAGCCGCGCGTGATCGATCTCGACGCATTCACGGTGCAGAACTGCTTCGAGGTGGGCTACGGCGCACCCGAGCCCGGCTCCACGATCGTACTGCTGCACGTGGGCGCCTCGCTGACGACGATCAACATCGTCTCCGACGGCAACACCGCGTTCACGCGCGACATCGCCAACGGCGGCAACGCGATCACCGAAGAGATTCAGCGCCAGCTCAACATCGGCCAGGAAGAGGCCGAGGCCTACAAGTGCGGCTCCACCGGCGGCATCGTGCCGCACGAGGTGTCGCGCATCGTGCAGTCGGTGGTCGAGAGCCTGGCTGGCGAGATCCAGCGCTCGCTCGACTTCTACCTGGCCACCAGCGGCGATCGCGAGATCGCGCGCGTGGTGCTCAGCGGTGGTGCGTCGCGCATGGAAGCGCTCAAGGACGCGATCGCCGGGCGCAGCCGCGCCAACGTCGAGGTGATCGATCCACTGCGCACGGCGGGGCTCGACAGCAAGACGGTCGGCGCGTTGGAGCTGGAGCAACACGGGCCTGCGGCGGCCGTCGCGTTCGGGCTCGCGCTGCGAAAAGACCGGGAGCGCGTGGCATGATTCGCATCAACCTCCTCCCGCAGAAGCGCGGCTCCGTTGCGGCCACCACCGCCAGCGGCAAGGTCTGGGGCTACGCCTACCTCGGCGCGGTCTCCGTCTGGTGCCTCGCGCTCGCCTTCGTCTACTTCGGCCTGGTCTCGGATCTCGAGCAGGCCCAGGCCCAGAACTCCGAGATCGAGCGCCAGGTGGCGCAGGTCAAGGAACAGAGCGGCAACCTGGAAGAGCTGCAGAAGCAGCTCGAGCAGTCCAA
>DASUME010000164.1:0-6334 GCA_036277895.1 Polyangiales bacterium | reverse complement strand
TTGGCGCGCGGCTTCCTCGTGCGCGAGGACAAGACGCTGCGCGCGACACCGGCCGGCGAGGCGCTGATCGACGCGGTGCACCCGCAGGTGCGCAGCCCCGCGATGACCGGCGAGTGGGAGTTCAAGCTGCGCGAGATCGAGCGCGGGCGCGGCAAGCTGGACGCGTTCATGGCCAGCATCGAGGCGTTCGTGGCGGAGCTGGTCGCGAGCATGGGCGGCGGCACGCGCGCGCCGATCGTGCCAGCGGCGCCGCGCATCGATGCGATGGCGGATGCCGCACTCGCACGGGCGAAGCGTGCCGTGAAGCGCGAGGAAGCTCCGCGGCCCGTGATCAAGACGGAGCCGCCCAAGAACGTGCCGCCCGCGACGCGCGAGGCGAAGCCGGTCGAGCTGCGTGCACCGCTCGAAGAGACGTTGGCCGAGCGCTTTGGCCATCGCCTGTTCCGTCCGCACCAGCGCGCGATCTGCGAGCACCTGGTCGCGGGCCGCGACGTGCTGGTGGTGATGCCCACCGGCGCCGGAAAGTCGCTCTGTTACCAGCTGCCGGGGCTCGCGCGCGGCGGCACCACGCTCGTGGTCAGCCCGCTGATCGCGCTGATCGAAGATCAGGCCGCCAAGCTCAACGCGGCCGGCATGCGCGCCGAGCGCATCCACTCGGGGCTGCCGCGCGAGTCGGCGCGTGAGACCTGCCGCGCGTACCTGCGTGGCGAGCTCGACTTCCTGTTCATCGCGCCCGAGCGGCTGCGCGTGCCCGGCTTCACCGAATTGCTCGAGCGGCGCCCGCCGACGCTGATCGCGATCGACGAGGCGCACTGCATCTCGCAGTGGGGCCACGACTTCCGCCCTGACTACCGGCTGCTGCGCGAGCGCCTCCCGCAGCGCGGCGCCGGCCCGATCGTCGCGCTCACTGCCACCGCCACGCCGAGCGTGCAGCGGGACATCGTCGAGCAGCTCGGCATGCCGCAGGCGGTGCAGTCGATCCACGGGTTCCGGCGCGACAACCTCGCGATCCACGTGCTGGACGCGCCGCCCGGGCAGCGCCCGATCCTGACGCGCGAGCTGCTCGCGCAGCCGGGGCGGCTGCCTGCGATCGTGTACGCACCTTCGCGCGCGCTCGCGGATCAGCTGGCGGCCGACTTGAAGACGCACGCGTACCACGCGGGCATGGAGCCGGCCGCACGCGAGCGTGTGCAGCGCGCGTTCCTCGGGGGCGAGCTGAACATCGTAGTGGCCACGATCGCGTTCGGCATGGGCGTCGACAAGGCCGACGTGCGGACCGTCGTGCACCTCGCCAGCTCCTCCAGCGTGGAGGCGTACTACCAGGAGATCGGGCGCGCGGGCCGCGACGGCAAGCCCTCGCTGGCGATGATGTTGTGCTCGGCGCAGGATCGCCGCACGCAGCAGTTCTTCTTCGAGCGCGACTATCCGGCGGTGACCGAGCTGGAGCGCGTGTTCGTCGAGCTTAGCGACGAGCCCACGCCCAAGCTCACGCTCGCGAAGAAGCTGCGCCTGGAGAACGAAGCGCTCGACGTGATCCTCGACAAGCTGTGGCTGCACGGCGGCGCGCGCGTCGATCACGACGAACGCGCCGTGCGCGGGAGCGTGGACTTTCGACGCAGCTACCCGAAGCACCGCGCGAGCAAGGCCGCGCAGCTCGCGCACATGGAGCGCTACCTCGATACGCGAGAGTGCCGCATGCTCGCGTTGCTCGAACACTTCGGCGACAGCGAGGACGCCAAGGCCCCGTGCGGCCACTGCGACCGTTGCCGCCCCAACGAGCGCCCGCTGCGCGCAACGCAGGTGGTCGAAGCGCGGATCGAGCGAACACGCCGCCACACCCCACAAGCGGACGCTCCGGAGAAGTTGCTGGAAGCGCTGCGCGCGTTTCGGCGCGACGAGGCCAAGGCGCGCGGCATCCCACCGTTCCGCGTGATGACGGACCGCGCGCTGGTCGCGATCGCGCAGGAACGACCGAGCAGCGAAGCCGAGCTGCGCGCCCTGCCCGGCGTGGGCCCCACGCTCGCGAAGAAGCACGGCGCCCGCATCCTCCGCATCGTTCGGGATTGACTACACGCCCCCACCGCAAGCGATGTGGCGACACCGATCTCGCGTACGCTTCACGCTGCTTCTGCACGCAACGCGAGCAGCTTCGATACAATCGTCGATGTGTCCGCCCTTCAGCACGGCCGACCCATCGCCAGCTCGAGCTCCTCCCCACCCGCCGTCGACGCGAAGTCCGGTGACGTGGGGAGCGAGCTGTCACGCCTGCGCGCCGACGAGCGCAAGTTCCGCATCCTGAGTGAGCTCTCGAACGATTACTGCTTCGTCGCGCACGTGATCGACGGCCGCGCGCAGCTGCACTGGCTGAGCGGCGCGATCGAGCGCATCAGCGGCTACGCCGCGCACGAGCTCGGCGAGCGTGGCGTGTGGAGCCTGGTCAGCCCGCACGACCGCGAGGCGCTGGAGAGCGCACACGCGCGCGTGCTGCGCGGCGAGACGTTGGTGCACGAGTTTCGCATGATCTCCAGGGGCGGCGGCGAACGCTGGCTGCGCGAGCACCTGCGCTGCGAGGTCGACGAGCAGGGCGAGCGCGTGATCTACGGCAGCGCGCGCGACGTCACCGAGCGCCACAGCGCACAGCGCGAGCACGAGAACCTGGAAGCGCAGCTGCGCCAGTCGCAGAAGATGGACGCCATCGGTCGGCTCGCCGGCGGCGTGGCGCACGACTTCAACAACCTGCTCACCGTGGTCATCACCCACTGCGGCTTCTTGCTCTCGGACCTGCCCGCGCAGACGCAGCAGCACGACGACGCCGAGCACATCCAGATGGCCGCACGCCGCGCCGCCGAGCTGACGCAGCGCCTGTTGGCGTTCAGCCGCCAGCAAGTGCTGACGCCCACGGTGCTCGACATGAACCTGGTGCTGCGCGAGCTGGAGCCCGTGCTGTATGCGCTGATCGGCGAGGGTATCGAGCTGGAGGTGGCGCTGCACCCGGCACCGCTGAACCTGAGCATCGACCGCGCGCAGCTGGAGCAGATCATCCTCAACCTGGTGGTCAACGCGCGCGACGCCATGCCCGAAGGCGGCAAGCTGCAGGTCGTCACCGCGCACGCCGGGCTCGACGCCGAGTACGTGCGCAACCACGCCGGTGCGAGCGAAGGACCGCACGTGGCGCTCGGCGTGCGCGACACCGGCAGCGGCATGGCCGAGGACGTGTTGGCGCGCATCTTCGAGCCGTTCTTCACCACCAAGGAGCAGGGCAAAGGCACCGGGCTCGGACTGTCCACGGTTTACGGCATCGTGCAGCAGAGCGGCGGCAGCATCGACGTCGAGAGCAAGATCGGCTTCGGCACCACGTTCGAGGTCTTCTTCCGTGCGGCGACCGAGCCCGCGCGACCGGCGAGCGTGCGCCCACCGACCGTAGAGCTGGCGCCGCGCGAGGCGACGATCTTGGTGGTGGAAGACGAAGAGGGAGTACGCCGCGGCGTGCAGCGCATCCTCAAGCACGCCGGCTACCAGGTGCTGGTGGCGGCCGATCCGCAGCAGGCGCTCGCGCTGGTGTCCGACCTTGGAGGCAAGCTCGATCTGCTGCTGACCGACGTGGTGATGCCGATGATGACCGGCGCCGAGCTGGCCGAGCGTGTGCTGCGGCTGCGGCCGGGCCTAAGGGTGCTCTACATGTCGGGCCACGCGCGCGAGGCGCTCGACGCACAGCTGTTGCGCAACCAGGGCGCCGAGTTTCTGCCCAAGCCATTCACGCGCCAGAGCCTGCTGGGCAAGATCCACTCCGTGCTGGGCGGAGCGCCCGCAGACGTTGACCGCGCATAGGCAGCGCGCCAATCTCGCCGCTGATGCGTCCCTTCGTCACGCTGGCCGGTCTGGCCCTGATCGCCGTGGTGCTCGCCTACGCACGCCTGGCCAAGCGCGTGGAGACGCTGGAGGCGGAGCTCGCGAGCAACACGAAGCCGCTCTCGCCGGCCGCCGCAGCGCCACCTCCGATCACGCCGCGCGCGGACCTGACCGAGCTGGAGAAGACCACCGTCGACCTGTTCGCGCAGCGCTCGAAGGCGGTCGTGCACATCACCACCGTCAAGCTGGAGACCGACATCTTCCGGCTCAACGCGCTGGCGGTGCCGCAGGGCATGGGCTCCGGCTTCGTGTGGGACACCGACGGGCACGTGATCACCAACTATCACGTGATCCGCGAGGCCAACGGCGCGCGCGTGACGCTCGCGGATCAGAGCGTCTGGGAAGCGGATCTCGTCGGCAAGAGCCCGCGCAACGACATCGCCGTGCTGCGTATCCGCGCGCCCAAGGAGGTGCTGATGCCGATCGCCATCGGCACCTCGCAGGATCTCGCGGTCGGCCAGCAGGTGTACGCGATCGGCTCGCCGTTCGGGCTCGACGCCACGCTGTCGACCGGCATCATCAGCGGCCTCGGGCGCGAGATCGAGGGCCTGACCGGCCTGCCGATCCACGGCGCGATCCAGACCGACGCCGCGATCAACCCGGGCAACTCGGGTGGGCCGCTGCTCGACTCGGGCGGGCGCCTGATCGGCATGAACACCTCGATCCTGAGCCCGTCCGGCGGGTCGGCGGGCGTAGGCTTCGCGGTGCCGATCCAGATCATCACGCGCGCGGTGCCGGAGCTGATCAAGTACGGACGCGAGGTGCGGCCGACGATCGGCGCGCAGTACGCGGCAGACGCGATCACGCGCCGGTTCGGGCTGCGCGGTGCGCTGATCCTGGAGACCGCCAAGGACTCGCCCGCAGAAAAGGCCGGCCTGCGCCCCACCCGGCAAGAGCGCGCCACCGGGCGCATCGTGCTCGGCGACTGCATCATCGGCATCGACGGCAAGCCGATCGAGACCGACACGGACCTGTTCCTCGCGCTCGAGCAGTACAAGGCGGGCGACAAGATCAAGCTCTCGGTCTACCGCGACGGCGACGCCGTCGACGTGGAGGTCGAGCTGGCGTCGAACGTGGGCGTCTAGGCGCTATGCTCTCCGGATGCCCGGCATCGACGAATCACGCACGTTCCGCCCGCTCAACATCTGCGTGCTGACGATCTCCGACACGCGCACCGAGCAAGACGACAAGTCCGGCCAGGCGCTGATCGATCGGCTGACGACCGCGGGCCACAAGCTCGCGCGAAGGCAGATCATCAAGGACGACCAGCGTGCGATCGAGGACGCGCTGCGCAGCGCGATCGAGGACCCCGAGATCCACGTCGTGATCTCCACCGGCGGCACCGGCGTCACCGGGCGAGACGTGACGCCCGAGGCGTTCGCGGCGGTGATCGAGAAACAGATCCCCGGCTTCGGCGAGCTGTTCCGCCAGCTGAGCTACCAGCACATCGGGACCAGCACGATCCAGTCGCGCGCGTGCGCGGGCGTCGCGCGCGGGACGTACCTGTTCGCGCTGCCGGGCTCGACAGGGGCTTGCCGGGATGGGTGGGATTGGATCCTGCAGCAGCAGCTGGATAGCAGGTACAGGCCGTGCAACTTCGCGGAGCTGATCCCGCGGCTCGAAGAGACGTAAGGCAGAGAAGAGGCGAGTGCCGCTGGAGTGGCCTTGCGGCGCTCAGTCAAGACCCCATGGACCGATCACGCGCACGTTGCGTGCGCGACTACGGTCCACTCGTCTTGCCGCGCCGACTGCCCGCCTACCCACTCGAGCAGCACAGCGTGAATTCTGCCAGACGCCTACGATCCAAGCTTGGAGCGAAAGAACTCCGCTAGCTTCGGGATCAGCCTCGCCCTGAATGCCGGGTCCACCGCCCGGTCCTGCCTGACCTCCAGCTCGAGCGCCAAGCGGCCGTGCTTCTGCGAGTGGCGCTCGGCCGAGTAGATCAACCCGGCGCGCCCGGACCAGGGCTCGTTGTACGCGACGCGCTCGAACTCCTCGCTGAGCACCGCGCCCAGCTGGTGAGCCTCGCGTTCCTGGTGGTCGAACAGCACGCCGATCTCCACCCCGCGCAGCTCGCCCTGGTAGTTGGGCGTGAACGAGTGGATCGAGAACAGGATCGGCGCGTCGACGGCGGCCAGCGCGGCGTCCAGCGCCTCGTGATAGGGCCGGTGGTACCCCGCGAGCCGGCGCTCGCGATCCTCGGCCGTCATGCCGGTGTTGAGCAGCACGGGCTCGCCGTCCGCCAGCGTGCGGAAGGCGTCGGCATGGTGCTCATCGCGGTTGGGATCCACGAGCAGGCGTGAGAAGCGCGACAGCACGGCGCTCGCGTTCAGCGCGCGGGCGAGCTCGAGCGTGACCTCGCGGGCGCCGAGATCGTACGACCAGTGTGTGCCGACCAAACGCCGGTCCGGCTCCGGCCAGCGCC
>DASUME010000163.1:0-5792 GCA_036277895.1 Polyangiales bacterium | reverse complement strand
CCGGAGCCCGACGGCCCCATGAACGCCTCGAACCCGCCTTGCTTGACCGTCAGGCTCAAATTGTCGAGCACGTGCACGACCTCCTTGCCGCGCTCGTAGCCCTTGCTCACCGAGCGCAGCTCGACGGCGGAGGACGTCCCGTTCGCTTCGGACATCAGTCTTTCCTCTCTTTCACGCGTTGCCCGGACTGCAGCGTGGCGTCGGGGGACACCACGACCTTGGTGCCGGCGGTGGGACCTTCGGTCAGCTCGAAGGCGTCGCCGTTCTTCTCACCCAGCGTGACCGGCTCCATGCGCACGGCTCCGCCTTCCACCACGAACACGTAGCTCTTCCCGTCGCGGGTACTGACGGCTTTGAGGGGCACCATCAACTTGGACTGCGCGGTGCGCGCTTTGTCATCGAGCGCCTGAGTCAGAAAGCTGACCCGTGCAGACATGTCCGGCAGCGGTGCCGCGTCCGGGGGGACGTCGACGAACTCTACCTTGACCGGAATGGTGGCCTTGGAGCGGTTCACCCGTTTGCCAATCTCCCGCACCTTGCCCGAAAAGCGCTGTCCGCCGAAGGCGTCCAGCGCGATCTCGCAGGGGCCGCCGATCTTGACCAGCGAGAGCCGCCCTTCTGGCACGTCGATCTCGACCACCAGCGACTGCATGTCGGCGATCTCCATCAGTGGAGAGTTGAGGTCCACCGTCTCGCCGGCCTCGCGCGGCTTGTCGAGCACGGTGCCGTCGATCGGGGCGCTGACCGTCATGCGCGCGAGCATGCTCTTGGCGACGTCGACCTGCGCGGACGCCGCGCGCGTCTCGGCGATCGACGCGGTGATGGCCGCCTGCGCGGTGCCGATGCGCGCCTCCAGGTCGTCGATGATGGAGCGGGCGGCGGCGTTCTGCCCGAGCAGCACCTTCTGCCGATCGAGCTGCACCTGGAGCTCGTGCAAGCTCGCGCGGGCCGAGGCCTCCTTCGCTTGCGCGGAGAGCACGCGCGCCTGGGCGGCGACCACGTTGCTCTTCTGGTCGACCACGTCCAGCTCCACCAGGACGTCACCGCGCTTCACCTGACTGCCTTCGCGCACGTACAGCTTCCCGATACGCCCCGGTACGTTGGCGCCTACCTTGGAGCGCCGCTCCGCGATCACGTACCCGGTCGCAGTCAAAGACGTGACGGCGAGCGACGGAGATACTTCGAGGATGGTGGAGGTCTGAACCTCCGTTTTGAACAGCTGCGCCTCGACCTTCGGATACAGCCACACAGCGAGCCCCGCGAGCGCCAACAGGGCGATCACCCAGGTCACGATGCGCGTGAAGCCGCCGCCGCTCTCGCTGCGAGGGCTGCGGTCAATCTTGAGGGAGGCCAAGTCGGAAGAGAGATCGTCCACGGGCACGCCTTTCGCTGCGGACCTTAGGCTGAACTGAAAGGAAAGGGTAGGTCGTCGGCGCGTGGTGCCGACGATCGCCTACACGTCTTTGTGTACTCCGCCTCAGCTGGCATGCGGACTGCAATCGCTAGCCCGCATGTCCGAGCCTACGCCCGAAGCCGCGCCACCCGCCGACGCCGCGGCCGCTGCACCGAAAGCAAGCAAACTTCCGATCATCCTCGCGGCGGTGAACTTCATCGCGATCCTCGGGCTGGGCGGGTACTTCGTGTACACGCAGCAGCATGCCGCCGCGCAGGGCAAGAGCGACAGGGCGGACGAGAAGAAGGAAGAGGGCGGCGAGCACGGCGAGAAGAAGGAAGGCGGCCACGGCGAGGAGGCGGCGGAGGAAGAGCCGGCCGAAGAGGCTGCCGAGGGGCACGGCGAGAAGAAGGCCGAGGGCCACGGCGAGAAGAAGGCCGAGGGGCACGGCGAGAAGGCCGGTCACGGCGGGGGTGCATCCGAAGGGGAGGCCGCCCCGGGTGGACCGCTGCTCGCGCTGGAGTCGATGGTCACGAACATGGCCGAGCCCGACTCGGATCGTTACCTGAAGGTTTCGATGCAGCTGCGTCTGACCAGCGAGGCCGCGCGGCCCGAGGTCGAGGCGCAGCTGGTGCCCGTGCGCAATCAGATCCTGCTCTACCTGTCGTCTCTGACGGTCTCGGACACCTCGGGCGCGGACAACAAGTACCTGATCCAGAAGAAGGTCAAGCGGATCGCAAACGAGGCGATGCCGAGCTCGCGCGTCACGCAGGTCTACTTCACGGAGTTCGTCATCCAATGAGCGAAGGGGGCTTCGAGCCGCTGCTCTCTAGCGACGAGACGGATGCCCTGCTTCAAGCGATGAAGAACGGGGCGCCGATGGGCTCCTCGTCCGCCAAGGAAGTCGAGCTCGGCTCGGCCGACCAGCGCCTGCGCAAGTCGCTCGGGCGCGCCGACGACGTGGCGCGCGACTGGGCCTCCGAGGTGCGCAAGATCTTCCGCCGCATGCTGGGCATCTCGGTGAGCGTGCGCGAGCAGTCGACGGACATCGTGCCGTACAGCGTGAGCCAGCAAGCGGTTCCGCCCGGCGCGTGCGTGTGTGTGCTGAAGGCGAGCGACGGCTCGACCTGCTTCATGGTGATCGGGCCGGGGCTCACCAGCTTCGTGATCAACCGCCGGCTCGGCGGAGGCGCGGACGTGCAGACGCCGCCGAGCCAGGGCGAAGACGTGCGCGACTTCCTGAGCTCGCTGGACCGGCGCATCGTGCGTCCGTTCTGCGATGAGGTGTTGCAGGCGATGAACACGATCTGGGGCCCCGACCAGGTGCAGCTCACGATCACGGAGGTGCTCGGGCGCCCGGTGGACATGCCGCGCCTCGGGCAGTTCCAGCCACTGTTGCGGCTGCCGCTGACGGTCAGCTTCGGCAACGACACACCGAACAGCGAAGAGCTGACGGTGTTGTTCAGCGGCAACTCGATCAACGTGCCGCAGCAGGCCGAGGACGCCGACGAGCCGCCCCAGGTGGCATCCGGCGATCGCGCGCTGATGGTGGCGCGCCTCTCCCACGCGGAGCTGGAGCTGGTGGCTGTGCTCGGGACCGCAAACAGCACGGTACGCGCCGTGCTTTCCCTGAGCATCGGTGACGTGATGCGGCTCGAAGAGGCGCCGTCGTCACCGCTGCAAGTGTTCATCGAAGGCCAGAAGAAGATGATCGGCGTGCCGGTGGTCAGCCACGGCAACATCGCGATCGAGGTCACCCAGATGTTGAAGGGAGAGCCATGAGAGACGTAGCAGAAGCGATGGGGGTGGGCGCGGAAGGTCCGATGAGCGAAGGCATCGAGCGGATCATGGAGATCCCGCTGGAGCTGACGGTCGAGCTGGGGCGCAAGCGCATCCGGATCGGCGAGCTGCTCTCGGTCGGTGTGGGCAGCGTGATCGACCTCGGCACGGCAGCGGGCGCGCCGCTGTCGATCTACGCCAACAGCACGCTGATCGCGCACGGCGAAGCGGTGGTGGTGGGTGAGCGCTACGGCATTCGCGTGACCGACATCGTGTCGCCGCGCGAGCGCGTGCGGCGCCTGGGTGGGGAGGCTCCATGAGCCGCCCGCGCATCGGAGTACTTCTTACGTTGTTGTTCTGCGCGGTGATGACGCCACGGCTGGCGTCCGCCAAGGCGATCGAGGACGTACTGCTCGGCTCCGACGCGCAAGACATCATGATCACGATCCTGGCGGACTCGACGTTGAACGCACCCACGGTGCGCACGTACGCAGGCTCGCTGCGGGTGCGCCTGTACGACACCAAGGAGACGCCGCTGCTGAAGATCACCGGCGACGGCGGCGCAGTGCGCAGCGTGGACGTCGCCAACGGCAGCGATCAGACCGCCGCCATCGTGGTGAACTTCACCGACCGCACCCGCCTCAACCCCACCGACGTCCGCATCGAGCGCGAGGGCGGCAAGGTCGTGCTGCGCATCGCGCGCGGCCTGCTGCCCGCGCTACGCGAAAACGCTCCCACGGCGGCAAAGCCAGTGCCCGCCCCCGTCGCCGCGGCGCCCAAAGCCGAACCAAAACCAGCAGAGGCAAAGCCTGCCCCTGCCCCTGCCCCTGCCCCTGCCCTTGTCCCTGCCCCGGTTGCCAAAGCACCGGAGCCCGCGCCCGAGCAGAAGAAACCCACCCTCGGTCAGCCGTCCCCCAAGCCCCCCGCGGGCGCGAAGGACATCAAGCTCACCCAGGGCGCCGAGAGCGGCTCCACGATTCCGATCTTGATCGCCGTCAGCGCGCTGCTCGCGCTCGCCTACGGCGTCATCCGCCTGGTCATGAACAAGCAGCCCGGCGTCGACATCCCCGCGATCGACGTGATCGCCCAGAAGCGGCTCGGACCGCGGCACCAGCTCGTGATCGTGCGCGCCTTCGACCGCGACTACCTGCTCTCGATCCAGGGTGGTCAGACCACGGTCGTCGCACGCAGCTCGCGCGGCAAGAGCAGCGGCGACCGTGAGCCTACCGGCATGCACCTGCCTTTCGAGCGTGCACCCGTGGGCGAGCTCGACCTCGCGCCCCCATCGGGCTCGCTGCGTGCGCCCAAAGCTTCCAAGGCTCCCTCGAAGGCGCCGGCCAAGGTCGCGTCGACGCCGGCCAAGCGCCCCGAGCCGTTCGAGGACGACGAGGTCACCTTCGGCGGCGAGCTGTTCAAGGCCGCCCTCGAGCAGCGTGAGCGTCAGCGCGATCAGACCCAGGCCAACCTCCGGCTGGAGGCCGCCCGCGCCGAAGCGCGCGCCGAGCTCGCGCGCCTCGAGTCCGAGCGCGACGACTACCTCGGCACCGCCAAGCCGTCCCTGCCCTCGACGTCCGTCGACGAGGAGGAGCTGGTCGAGGCGCCCAAGGCCGCCGATGCGATGATGTCCGAGTCGGTGTCCGGGCTGCTGCGCCTGCGGAAGGCTTCGGGACGCTGACGTGAGCAAGAGGGGCGCACGCGGTTTCGTCGCGGGCTTGCTGCTCGCGTTGCTCGCGCCCGTGAGCCAGGTCGCAGCGCAGCAGGTGCCCAGCATCGCGCTTACGGTCGGCGGCGGCAGCAGCCCGGAGCAGCTCGTCCCGAGCTTGAAGATCCTGGCCATGCTGACGGTGCTGACGTTGGCGCCGGCGGTGTTGATCTCGATGACGTCGTTCACGCGCATCGTGGTGGTGCTCTCGTTCGCACGCCAGGCGATGGGCACCCAGAGCGTGCCGCCCACGCAGATCATGATCTCGCTCTCGCTGCTGCTCACCTTCGTGGTGATGGCCCCGCTCGGCGCCAAGGTGAACACGGCCGCGATCGTGCCCTACACCGAGAAGCGCATCGACGAGGTGCAGGCCTGGGAGGCCGCCAAGCAGCCGATCTCCGAGTTCTTGCTGGCGCAGACGCGCGAGGACGATCTGCGCCTGTTCTACGAGCTCAGCAAGACCAAGCTGCCCTCGCAGCCGAGCGAGGTCGCGATCCACTTGTTGGTGCCGGCGTTCATGATCTCCGAGCTGCGCACCGGCTTCGAGATGGGCTTTCTGCTGTTCCTGCCGTTCGCGCTGATCGACCTGGTGGTCGCGTCCGTGCTCACCGCGATGGGCATGATGATGTTGCCGCCTACCACCCTCTCCACGCCGCTCAAGCTGCTGTTGTTCGTCGCGGTCGACGGCTGGGCGCTGCTGACGCGCTCGCTGGTGGCGTCGTTCCAATGACGATCGCGCTCGCCATCGACTGGTATCGCCGCATGCTCTGGACCGCCGTCCTGGTCGGTGGTCCGGTGATCCTCGCCGGCGTGGTGGTCGGCCTGATCGTCGCCATCGTGCAGGCCGCAACGCAGGTGAACGACTCCGCAGTCTCGTTTGCTCCCAAGGGCGTGGCGATCATCGTGACCGTGGTGATA
>DASUME010000162.1:0-28374 GCA_036277895.1 Polyangiales bacterium | reverse complement strand
GACGTGTTTCGACGGCCGAGCGATCTGCACGCGCACCTCGACGACGTCATCGCCAAGAAACCCAAGCTCGTTTGGCTGCAGAGCGGCATCGAGGATGACGACTTTGCGCACGCTCTGACGGCCGCCGGCATCGACGTGATCCAAGATCGCTGCCTGATGGTCGAGCACCGTCGAGCGCGGTAGACGCCGCGGAGTGCGCACGGTACAAGGCAGCGTGCCGCACGATTTCGACGACGACGATCACTTCCACGATCAATGTGGTGTCTTCGGAATCTGGGGTTCCAGCGAAGCTGCCAACCACACCTACCTTGGCCTCCATGCGCTCCAGCATCGAGGCCAGGAGGCTGCGGGCATCGTCAGCGCCGACGCGGGCCAGCTGTACGCGCATCGCGCGCTCGGCCTGGTGCAGGACGTGTTCAGCGCCAACGTGCTCGCGCAGCTGCCGGGCGACCGGGCGATCGGCCACGTGCGCTACTCCACGGCCGGCGGCTCGCACCTCAAGAACGCGCAGCCGATCGCGATCGACTACGCGCACGGCTCGATCGCGGTCGGCCACAACGGAAACCTGACCAACGGCGACGAGATCCGCCGTCGGCTGGAGGCCGCGGGCTCGATCTTCCAGACCTCGTCGGACACCGAGGTCGTGGTGCACCTGATCGCGCGCTCGCGCGGATCCAACACGGTCGATCGCGTCTCGGATGCGCTGCGCCAGTGCAAGGGCGCCTACTCGCTGATGGTGCTGACGCCGCACGAGCTGATCGCGGTGCGCGACCCGTGGGGCTTCCGCCCGCTCGCGCTCGGCAAGCTGCGCGTGGATCAGAATGGGAACGACAAGGACGCCTGGGTGTTCGCGTCGGAGCCGGTGGCGTTCGAGCTGATCGCGGCCGAGTACGTGCGCGATGTCGAGCCGGGTGAGATGATCGTGATCGATCGCCAGGGCCTGCACAGCTACCGCCCGTTCGCGAGCGAGCCGTCCAAGATGTGCGTGTTCGAGTACGTGTACTTCGCGCGCCCGGACGCCACGCTCGGCGGCATCAACGTGTACGAGGCGCGCAAGCGTATGGGTAGGGCGCTGGCGCGCGAAGCCTTCGTGGACGCGGACGTGGTGATCCCGGTGCCGGACAGCGGCGTGCCCTCGGCGCTCGGCTACGCGCAGGAGTCGAAGCTGCCGTTCGAGCTCGGGCTGGTGCGCAGTCACTACATCGGGCGCACGTTCATCGAGCCGCAGTCCTCGATCCGGCACTTCGGCGTGCGGCTCAAGCTGAGCCCCAACCGTGCGCTGATCGACGGCAAGCGCGTGATCGTGGTGGACGACTCGATCGTGCGCGGCACGACCAGCCGCAAGATCGTGAAGATGCTGCGCGACGCCGGTGCACGCGAGGTGCACATGCGCATCAGCTCGCCGCCCACGCGCTGGCCGTGCTTCTACGGCATCGACACGCCCTCGCGTAGCGAGCTGATCGCCTCCAGCCACGCGCTGGACGAGATCGCCAAGTACGTGACGGCCGACAGCGTCGGTTACCTGACCGTGGAGTCCCTGCATCGCGCCGTCGCCAACACGGGCGGCAAAGGTTTCTGCGATGCCTGCTTCACCGGGGAATATCCGGTCGCCTTCGAGCATCCCGCGCAGCGCCGTCAGCTCTCGCTCGTGATCTGATAAGCGTCCCCCAGGTTTCGCTGTAAGCTTGCGGCGGTGCAACTGTTCGAGCCGATCGAGTCGATCGTGCCGCGCCGCGCTCAGGGGTACGGCGAGCCGATCCTGCGCACGGTGCAGCTGGCGCGCGCGGGCCTGCCGGTGCCGGGCGCGAGCGCGCTGCCGCGGGCTTCCGCCGACGCGCTCTACGAGCGGGTGCTGGCGCCCGAAGAGCGGCTGAGTGCGTGGCTCGATCCCGACCGCCCGCTGCCCGGCGAAGAGGAGCTGGCGGCGCTGCGTGAGCGCATCCGCGGCGCAGAGCTCCACGAGGATCTGCGGCTGGCGGCGAGTGAGACGTTCCACACCCTGCGCGCGCTCGGTGCGCCGGCGCTGTTCGTGGTGCCCTCGTTGTGTGCCGATCGCATCGATGCCCAGCGCTGGCTGACCGACATCCGCTTCGCGGTCGACAGCGAGGAGCGCCTGTACGCGGCGCTGCGCACGGCGTTCGCGAGCGCGTTCGAGCTGCCGGTGCTGCGCTCGCTGCGCGCGGCCGGCGCGCGCGATGCGAGCGTGGCGGTGCTGGTGCAGAGCCTGGTCGACGGGCTGGTCTCGGGCGTGGTCTACACGCGGCACCCGATCACGGCGGACGCGGGCGAGTGGCTGGTGCGTGCGGGCTACGGCCTGGCGAGCGGTGTGCGCCGCGCACTGGTGCCGAGCGACGTGTTCCGCGTCTCGCGCGATGGCTTCGTGCGCGACGCGGTGATCGCGGACAAGGCCCGCATGTGGGTCAGCGGCAGCGAGTCCTCCGCGGGCGAGCGTGTGCTGCGCGAGGTGCCGGCGGCGCTCGCGACCAGCCAGGCGCTCAGCGAGCCGTTCCTGCGCGACGTGCTGCGGCTGGCCGAGCGCACCGAGCGCCACCTCGGCTACCCGGTCTGCATCGACTGGGCGATCGCGCAGAGCAAGCTCTACCTGTTGCGCAGCGAGGCGCTGCCGGGAGCCCCGAAGATCCCGCGCACGCGCGCGCAGAAGTCGTCCATCCGCGAGCGCGCGTTGTGGTCGCACAGCGAGGTGGGAGAGGCGTTCCCGGATCCGGTTGCGCCGCTGAGCTGGTCGCTGCTGCAGCGCTTCGGGCGCGTGGGCGTGGCCAACGTGCTGCGCGCGAGCGGAGCGGCGCTGGGGGCCGCTCCCGAGCTGATGGTCGACGTGCGCGGGCGTGCGTTCCTGAACCTCGGCGTGCTGACGGAGGCGGTCTGCCGCATCCCGGGTGTGTCGGCGCACGTGCTGTCGCGGGTGGGGCTCGACCTGCCGCACGACGTGCGCGAGGACGACCGCGTGGGCCCGATCGATCTCGCGCGCGCCGCGCTGCGTGTGTACGACGTGCACGTGCGGCTCGGGGAGAAGCTCGGGCTCGTGGCCACGCGCATGGCGGACGAGCGAGGGCACTTCGCGGGGCTCGACGCGCGCCTGCTGTCTCCGCAGGCGGTACAGCGCGTGTTGTCGGACGCGGAGCTGTTCCTGGGCGAGGCGGGCGCCGCGCTGATGCGCGTGCACGGCGCCTGGCTGGTCACGCTGGCCGCGTTCCGGGTGCTGTTCGCGCCGTACTTCGGGGCCGAGGCGCTGCGCGTGGAGCGCGATCTGCTCTGGGGGCCGGACGAGCTGGTGTCGGTGCGCTCGGGGCGCGAGCTGCTGGCGCTCGGGCGCTCGCTATCGCGCGACACGCGCGTGCATGCCTGGGCCGATGGCGAGCAGCGCGTGCCGGGCTTCGTGCGCGAGGCGCTCGACGACTTCGAGCTGCGCCACCGTCATGAGGGCATGCTGCTGCTCGACCCGCAGAGCCCGCGCTGGCGCGAGACGCCGCGCCGGCTGGAGGCGGCGCTGCGCGCGCTGCTGGCGGATCCGATGGGGCTCGCATTCGCGCTCGAGCGCGAGCAGATCGTGTTGGGCCGGCGCGAGCGCGCCGAGCGCGAGTGGAAGCGCAAGCTGCCGTTCGCGCTCTGGGCCCCGGCCACGCTGTTGATCCGGCGCCTGCGCGACCTGACCCGGCAGCGCGAGCAGCTGTTCAGCGACACCGCGCGTGCGGTCAGCGTGATCCGCGAGATCGCGGTCGACGCGTCGCGCCGGCTGGCGATGCGCGATCGCAGCCTGGGGCCAGACGCGGCGTTCTTCCTGACCATGGACGAGCTGCACGGCGCGCTCGCGCGCGGCAACTGGGACGTGCGTGCGCAGGTGGAGCAGCGGCGCAGCGAGCTGGCCACGCTGAGCGCGCTGCCGCCGGCGGTGGCGCGCTTCTACGCGCGGCCCACGCACGAGCGCACGCTGGCGCCGCCGATCACGGGCATCTGGGGCAGCGGCGGCTCGGCTGAGGGCAAGGTGTTCCGCGTGGAAGACGGCGCGCGGCTGGAGCAACTGCCGCGCGGCGCGGTGTTGGTGACCAAGGCGTGTGACGTGGGGCTGTGCGCGGTGCTGCCGGCGGTGCGCGCGGTGATCAGCGAGCAAGGCGGCATGCTGTCGCACGGCGCGATGCTGGCGTCTGCGCTCGGGGTGCCGGTCGTGGTGGGTGTGCCGAATGCGCTCGGCAGGCTGCGCGATGGAGAGCGCGTGCGCGTGGACGCCGATCAGTATCGGGTCGACCCACTCGGTCCGGACGCGCAGTCTGTGCCGCCATGACCATCGTCTATCGCGACCAGCATCTCCTCGTGCTGAACAAGCCGGTCGGGATCGCAACGACCTCGCCGGAGGGCGACAGCCTGTTCGAGCGCGCGCGTGCGCTCGATCCGGAGGCGCCCGCGCTGCACCCGCTGTCGCGGCTCGACACGCAGGTGAGCGGGCTGACGACGTTCGCACGCACGGAGCTGGCCAACCGCGTGGCGAACGTGGCGCGCAGAGATGGCAAGCTGCGGCGCTCGTACCTAGGGATCGCGGCGCGCCAGCCCGACGAGCAAGAGGGCGACTGGCGCTTCCCGATCGCGTTCGACGTGCGCGATCCCAAGAAGCGTCAGGTGGCCGAGATCTCGAGCTCGAAGGCCGCGCACACGCACTGGCGTGTGGTCGCGACCGCCGGCTCGCTGGTGGCGTTCGACTTCTGGCCGATCACCGGCCGCACGCATCAGCTACGCGTGCACGCGTCGCACGCGGGCTACCCGTTGCTCGGCGACATGGCCTACGGCGGCGAGAAGCGCCTGACGCTGGCCAACGGCCGCATCCTGAGCGCCCAACGCGTGATGCTGCACTGCGCCGCCTTTCGCATGCCGGATCCCGCCAAGCGCGGCTCGGTGATCACGCTGTCGCTGGAGCCACCCGACGACATGCAGAAGCTCTGGCGCGGCGCCGGCGGCGACCCCGCCGTACTCAAGCTCTCTCTCACGTGAGCGTTGACCTTGACGTGAGCGTGAACGGCGACGATCGCTCGGCAAAGCCTGCCAACGCCGTGCCGCGAGATCGTCGCCGTCGCCGTTCACGCCAACGTCAACGGGGAACTACTTGGGGGAGAGCTCGGGGAACGAGAGTGCTAACTCGTGCTCCAGGGTCTGCAGGATCTCGTCTTCGACCTCGCCGGCACTCTCGGCCCAGCGCTCGATGTTGCGCTGGTAGACGAACACCCGGCCGGCGCGCTCCGCTTGCGCCTCGTTGGCGACCGGCTGCCCGTCGGCGTCTTGCAGGTCGTCGATCAGCACCCCGATGTGCGGGTCGACGCCCTCGGCCACCACCTCGGGGCCGGGGATATCGCTCACCACCACCAGTGCGCCGTCGATCGCCTCGGCCAGCGCCGCGGGCAGCTTGCGCACCGCGTTCTGCACCTTGCGCTCGAAGCTCGAAGCAGAGAGTGACCAGCTGGGGCGCGGCGCGTTCAGGTCCGCCTCGCGCGCTTGCAGGAACGCCAGCGTGGCCCCGCGCAGATCCCCACGCGCCTCGCGCACCAGGCCCTGGTAGTAGAACGCGTCGCCGCTCGGGCCCTCGTGCTTGACCGCCAGCTCGAGGTGCTTCTCCGCACCGTCGAGATCGCCGGTCTCGAACTTGGCGCGCCCGATCATGAAGTCGAGCTGGGAGTTCTCGAACGGGCCCTCGGGCAGCTTGCTCGCCACCGCCGCCGCCCCGTCGCGATCGCCTTGCTGCATCAGCGCGTCGAAGCGCAAGAGCAGGGCGTCGCCCACCTCGTCGTCGCCCTCGGCGAAGTCGAGCGCCTCTTCCACCATCGCCAGCCCGGCTTCGTAGTCGCGCAGCGCATGGATCAGCACCTCGGCCGCGTTGAGCATCGCCTCGACGTAGGTCTCGTCGATCGCGATCGCCTGGCGGTAGTGTTCGAGCGCGTCTTCTGCACGCCCTTCCGCTTGGTGGATGAAACCGAGTAGATTGTGTGCGTCGGGACTCTCGGCATCGAGCTCGAGGCTCTTCTGCGCAGAGATCAAGGCCCCTGCGTAGTCTCCTCGGCCGACCAGGTCCCAGCCACGGTCCAAATGCGCTGTAAACTGGTCCATAGGTCCTCGATCACCCATGATCATTGGCAACGTACGGCAGAGCGGTAGCGGATCAAGCCGACACTTCCTTGGAGCGGCGCTCGTAGCATGTTCGCTCGCGCTCGCAGCGTGCGGACTGGCACCGCGCATGACGCGGCCCGCGAGCATGACCGAACAGGAAGCGCGCGCCCTGCGTCCTGCGAGCATCGGCTACGCGAACGGCGGCTATTTGTTGTCCGGCGTGCCTTTGCCCGAGTCGGGGCCCGGCTACCTGCGCGCCAAGACCGGGGAAGACACACGCTGGGGTGCGCCGGTGCTGCGCGACGCGATCGAGCGCGCGGCGGCCAAGGTCGCGCGCGAGCTGCCCGGCGGCGCCCCGCTGATCGTGGGAGACATCTCCGCGCGCTTCGGCGGGCTGCACTCGCGCCACGGCAGCCACCAGACGGGTCGCGACGTCGACGTGCTGTTCTACCTCACTGACATCGACGGCCGCCCGCGGCGCGGCAGCGGCTTCTACGCGTTCGACGAGCTCGGCGCGAGTGTGGTCGCCAACAAGACCGCGCCGAGTGGCGCCGTCGCGTTGTTCGACACGGCGCGCAACTGGACCTTCGTGCGCGAGCTGCTGCTCGACGAGCGCGCCCCGGCGCAGTGGATCTTCTGCGCCGACGGCATCAAGGCCCGGCTGCTCGCCTACGCCCTGCGCCACGAGCGCGACCCGCGCGCGCTGCTCCGCGCCGCGTACGTCCTGCACCAGCCGAGCTCCGGCAACCCCCACCGCGATCACTTCCACGTGCGCATCGCGTGCACCGGCCTGGAGCGCGCCGTCGGCTGCCAGGATGCGGGCCCCACGTGGCCGTGGATCCGCAATGAGCACGAGAAGGCCGAGCGCGCCGGCGTCGACGACGACGCCACGCTGCTGAAGGCGCTGCTCGCCGACCTCAGCGCTGACTGATCAGCATCGACACGAGCGCGCCGACGTCGCCGGGGGTGGCCTCGTGGGAGCAGCGGACCCAGTGGCAGCTTGGGACGCGGTCACGGTCGAGCTGGCTCCAGGTGTCGTCGCTCACTCCCCACAGCACGATCGTCGTGCCGGCGGGCAGGTCCTCGCCGATCGCGGCGATGCTCGTCGCGTGAACGGTCGGGCGCTGGCAATCGACGAGCACGATCGGGTCGCGCAGCGTCTTGTCGTCGAGCGCGTCGAGCAGGCCGACCAGGTCCGCCACCGGCGCCACGCGCGCGACGCCTTGCAGGTAACCCTGCAGCGAGTCGACCGAGCCCCGCGCATTCGACGCCAACAGCACGCGCCGTAGCTCCCGGTCTTCGGGATCGGGCGCCGCGGGCCGTGCGGTGTGGCCGGCCTGGTTCATCGCGGCGAGCTGCTCCGCCGTCAGCTGCGTGCGCGTGGTCTCCGCGGACTGCCGACGCGGCGGCGCGGACACCAGGCCCGTGGGGATGTCGCTGCCGAACGGGTTCTTCGCAGGCCGCTGCGCGGGCTCCGAAGGCACACGCGCATTTTTCTCCGCGCTCGGTGGCCGCACACGATCCGACGCCACGCGAACGTACGGCGCGCTGCGCATCGCCGCGCGATCGGAGCTCTTACGCTTGGCGGCGCGATCCGATCCCGGCCTCGGCTCCTCGCGCGGCATCGACGGCCGCCCCTCGTTGCTCGCGTGTGCGACCACCGGCGCCAGCTGCTCTGCCACCAGCTCCGCCGCATCGGCGCCGGCCGCGACCTCGACCTCGCGCAACAGCGGCCCCTGGATCCATTGCGCCACCGCGCGGCCCTGCTCCGGGATCTCGCTCAGGTGCGCGCTCGACAGCGCGCGCGCCACCAGCTGTGAATAGAGCTGCGGCGACATCAGCGTGCCGAGGGCTTCGCGCACGGAGCGCGCCACCAGTCCGCCTTCTTTGGTCGCCATTCGCCTGTGCGTCGCCCCCGAAGGAACGATGGTATCGCGACTCGCGGGGCCGGGGAAAGCGAGCGGTTCTGCGTCTGTCGCTCTGGGCCCGCGCAAAAAGTCAGCAGGTGAGGCGAGGTATGATAGGCAGCCCCTCGTGATCATCGTGGGCGTCGACGAGAATGGGCTGGGGCCGCTGCTCGGTCCGCTGGTCACCACGGCCGCCAGCCTGGAGCTCAAGCGCTATCGCCCCGAGCACCACGCCGAGGTCGGCCGCGCGCTGGGCATCGACGACAGCAAGGCCACGGCCGGCTTCGGTCAGATGGCGCTTGCAGAAGGCCTCGCGCTCGCGCTGATCGAGCAGCTCTCGGGCGTGCTGCCCACCGACATCGACGCACTCTTCGAGGCCTTGTTGCTCGATGCCCCCGAGGCCCTGCGCACGCCGTGTCCGGCGGGATCCCGTCCCCAGTGCTGGTCAGTGTCCATCCCGCTCCCTTGCTTCGGCGGGGACATCGAGGCCGGGCGCCAGGTGCTGCGTAAGCTCGCAAGAGCCGGCCTGCGGCCCCTCCATGTGCGCAGCGCGCTCGCCTGCACGGGCTCCCTCAACACCCGCCTGCGCAAGGGCCAGAGCCGCGTCGAGGTCGACCTGGAGCTGATGGAGCGGCTGGTGCTCGACGCGCGCACCCGCAGCCCGGAGGACGTGCGCGCGATCTGCGGCATGGTCGGAGGCATCCGCAACTACATCGCCCGGATGCGGCACTTCCCGCTGCGCGGCGTGAGCCCCGCGCGCGCACAGAGGCCCACGCTCGCCTTCGACGTGCAGGGCGTGGGCCACGTGCGCTTCGAGATCGACGCGGACGCCAACCACCTGCCGGTCGCGCTCGCCTCGATGGTCGGCAAGTACGTGCGCGAGCTGGCGATGGAGCGGCAGAACCGCTTCTACCGCGGCCACGACGACAGCCTGGCCGAGGTCAGCGGCTACCACGACCCGGTCACGCAGCGCTTCGTCATCGCCAGCAGCGCGCTGCGCACCTCGCTCGGCATCGACGACGCTTGCTTTCGCCGCCGGGCCGCCAAGGACCTGCTCGAATCAGAGCCGCACGACTCGCAACTTTCGTTGCTCTGACGCGAGCTGATAGACTCTCGCGGGCATGACGATGTCCCTGAGCATGCCGTCGATCGCGGCCCTCGATCGCTCGCTCTCGGAAGCGAAGCAGCATCCGCACGGGCAAAAGCTGGCGGCGCTGTGCTTCGACATGCTGAGCGAGCAAGCGGAAGCGCGCGGGCTCAAGGCGCTCGGGCGTCGTGCGGTGCGCGTGCGCGCGGCCGCGCATCGGCTGGTGCGCACGCAGGCCGAGACCGGCGACGGCAACGTGATCGCGCTGCTCGAGCGCGGCCCCGAGCGCTCCGCGCAGTGGGCGTTGTTGGCGGCGTTCATGGTGCGTGGTCTCGCGGAGAAGCTCGAGGACGAGAGCAGCGCCGAGCGCCGCGAGCTGCTCGAGCGCTTCGCGCGCCACGCCGACTGGCTCGAGCTCTCGACGCCGTACGCGCCATATCGTTTCGTGAAGGGCCTGCTCTCCGAGGAGCAACAGGACGCGCTGATCGAGGCGCTCGAGGGCGTGATCCTCGCGCCGTCGGACGGTCCGTCGCTGGGTGGCCATCGCGCACGCGCCGTGCTGCGCATCCACGTGCTGACCATGCTCGACCGCCCGAGCGCACGCGTCGCGCTGGGTCGGCTCGCGGAGACCACGCCGGACAGCTGGATCCGCACCGTCGCGCAGCACGCGCTCGGCACCGAGGCCTTGCCGCAGATCGACGGCTTCGAGGTCAAGGGCGCGTGGGGCCGGCTGCCCCGCATCTCCGCGCTGCGCGTGGCGTCGTACTTCGTCGGCTGGGCGATCCTCTCCGCGGTCGGACGCACGCTGGCCTGGGGCTTCGGCCTGGAGCGCACCGGTCGGGTACGGCTGGAGAGCAACGCGCTGCACGTGCGCCGCGAGACGCGCCTGTTCGGGCGCACGCTGCGCGTCAGCGACGCCTCGTACGCCCTGCGCGACGTCGAGTTCGCGCTGCGTGAGGTGAGCCGTCCCGCCTACGATGTGCTGTTCGGTGCGCTCGCGCTGGCGGTGGGCGCGCTGCTCGGTGTGGTCTGGCTGAGCGACGCGATCGCGCGCGGCGATCGCGAGCTGCTGCTCAGCGGGGCGCTCGCGCTCGGCCTCGGCGCCTTGCTGGACCTGTCGCTCTCCGGTTGGTCACGCCTGCGCCGCGAGCGTGCGGGCTTCGAGCTGATGGTCGACCGCGAGCGTGTGGTCGCGCTGTGCCGCGTCGATCCCGAGCGCGCACAGCGTCTCGTCGAGCAGATCGCGCGCCGGAAGGCTTAGTCCTTCTTGCGCTTCTTCGTCGGCGGCTCTTCCGGTTGGAGCTGCTCGATCGTCGGGGCAGGGGCAGGGGCAGGGGTCGGCTTGGATGCATCGGGCTTGGCACCCGGCACCATGTCGCCCGCGAACGCCTCCAGCGCGGGGGCGAGCTCGAGCAGCGTCTCCACGGACGCCACCTTGATCAGCCCGCTGAACGTCGCGCGATCGCCGCGCACCTCGCTCTGCACCGTCTTCAGTACACCGTAGGCCGGCGTCATGCCGATGCCGGGGATCGTCAGCAGGCGCCCGATCGCGTTCTTGCCGAGCTCGACGAACGCGTTCGCCTCCGCGGTCGAGCCCGTCACCAGCGTGATCCCGCCGGCGAGCTTCGCCGAGCTGGTCACCACCGTGACGCCGAACAGCTTGATCTCCTCCAGCAGCTCCACCTTCGGCCCGGCCACGGTCGCCAGCTGCCGGATCATCGGCTTGGCTTCCTCGGGCAGGCGGCTCACCAGCGTGATGTCGCTGCCCTGCTCCAGCTCCGCGTAGAGCTGCTTCATCATCAGATCGCCGCTCAGGCTGGGCGCCTTCTGCAGCACGGTGTGGATCACGGCCGCCACACTCTCTGCATCGCCGCCCACGATGCCGTCGCGCCCGATGAAGGCCGCGCGCGAGCTGCCCTTCTTGCTCTGCACGGTGGGGATGCCCTCGATGTCCTCACGCGTGAGCGCCGAGTCATCGCCGCCCGTGAACTTCTTCACGCAGTCGAGCAGCTCCTGGTGGTTGAGCTCGCCGCGCGCCGCGAACGCGAGCTTCGGGAGGCCGCCGCCCGGCGCCGGGCGCGCGAACACCGTCAGCTCCTTGATCCGATCGAGCGGATTGAACCCACACAGCACCTGCACACGCTCGATGCCCTTGGCTTGCCCACGCTCGACGATCAGCCGCTTCCAGGCGTCCGAGGCGAGCACGCGGTCCACTCGGATGTGCGCCACGCCGTAGGAATCTGCCGGCACCGCCGCCAGCGGATCCACCGGCAGCGAGGTGTGGGGCCAGAACATGTACCAAGCGCCCGCCAACACGGCGACCAGAGCGAGCGCGATCACGACTACCGAAGACCGTTTCACGGGACCAACCCTAGCAGCCACTGGCGTGGTCGCGCATGAACTCACCAGTCACTTCCCTTTGACTGGTGAGATTCCGCGATCTGGGCTACGAGCGGGCGAATGCCCTGGCGACCCGTAGTGCTGCGCGGCACCCGCGCGTTGGCGCGCTGCCATCCGGACGGCACGCTCCTCGACGAAGGCGGCCGCGTCGAGATCCGATACAAGGCCAACGACGGCAAGTCGTATCGCGCCGCCACACGCAACCTGGAGCTCACCGCCGAGCCCGTGCTGCCGGACGAGCACTGTGCAGAGGCGGCGCCGGTCGCCAAGGCCGTGAGTGCGGCCCCCGCGGCGGATGCCAAGCTGGTCGCGTACACGGACGGCGCGTGCAGCGGAAACCCCGGCCCGGCCGGCCTCGGTGTGGTGCTGACCGAACACGGTACGCGTCGTGAGCTCAGCGAGTACCTCGGCATCGGCACCAACAACGTCGCCGAACTAACCGCGATCCTGCGCGCGCTGGAGGCGGTCGGCCGCTCCAGCGAGCCGATGCAAGTCCACACCGATAGCCAGTACGCGATCGGCGTGTTGAGCAAGGGCTGGAAGGCGAAGGCCAACGTACAGCTGATCGCGGACATCAAAGAGCGCATGCGCAACTTCCCACGCCTGTCCCTGGTCTACGTGAAGGGGCACGCCGGGATCCCGCTCAACGAGCGCGCCGATGAGCTGGCGCGTGCCGCGGTGGTGGCGCGCGCCACGTCGGCGTGGGTCGCGATCGGAGCCGAGCGTGAGCAGCTGGGATGAGCTGACCGCGCGCGACCGCCGCGTGGTGCTGCACCCCTACGCAGCGCCGGGCACACCGGGTCCGCTGTACGCCGTGTCGCGCACCGAGGGCGTGCACCTCCACCTCGACGACGGCCGCGCGCTGATCGACGGCATGTCGTCGTGGTGGGCGGCGATCCACGGCTACAACCACCCCGCGCTCACGGCGGCGATGGGCAGGCAGCTGGCGACGATGAGCCACGTGATGTTCGGCGGGCTCACGCACGAGCCCGCGGTCGCGCTGTGTGAGCGCCTGGTCGCGCTCACGCCCGAGCCGCTGACGCGCGTGTTCTTGAGCGACTCGGGCTCGGTGTCGGTGGAGGTCGCGCTCAAGCTCGCGCTGCAGTACCAGCACGCGCGCGGCAAGCCCGCCAAGAACAAGTTCCTCACGCCGCTCGGCGGCTACCACGGCGACACGCTCGGCGCGATGTCGGTCTGCGACCCGGTCAACGGCATGCACTCGCTGTTTCGCGGCGTGCTCGCGCAGCAGATCTTCGCGCCGCTGCCGGGGCCCGGTTACCACGCGGTGTGGGAGTCTTCGTCGATCGATGAGGTCGAGTCGCTGCTGCGCTGGCGTGCGCACGAGATCGCGGCGGTGGTGATCGAGCCGATCGTACAGAACGCAGGCGGGCTGCGCTTCCATCATCCGGAGTATCTGCGCCGGCTGCGCACGCTCTGCGACCAGCACGACGTGCTGCTGATCTTCGACGAGATCGCGACCGGCTTCGGCCGCACCGGCACGCTGTTCGGCTGCGAGCACGCCGACATCGCGCCCGACGTGATGTGCGTGGGCAAGGCGCTCACCGGCGGCATGCTCACGCTCGCCGCGACGCTGATCACGGACGCGATCGCGGACGCGATCGCCGCGGGCGAGCCCGGCGTGTTCATGCACGGCCCCACGTACATGGGCAATCCGCTCGCGTGTGCGGCGGCGCTCGCGAACCTGGAGCTGCTGTTCAGCTACGACCACTGCGCGCGCATCGCGCAGATCGAGCGCCAGCTGTGGCGCGAGCTGTCGCCGCTGGCGGAACATCCGGGCGTCGAAGACGTGCGCGTGCTCGGCGCGATCGGCGTACTGGAGCTGAAGGAGCGGGTCGACTTCGAGCGTGTGGTGCCGGCGCTGGTCGCGCGTGGCGTGTGGCTGCGCCCGTTCGGAAAGCTGCTGTACACCATGCCGCCGTACATCATCGCGAGCGAGGAGCTCAGCGCGGTCACCGGCGCGATGGCCGCGGTGCTGTAGCAGGCGCCGCAGGCGGGGCTGCGTCTACCTACTGCCTGCATGGCGATCGACTTCGCTTCCGTATACCTCACCGGCACCGGAATGTTTCTGCCCGGCGAGCCGGTCGACAACGACGCGATCGACGGCTTCATCGCGCCACTCGACGCGCGATCAGCCCGGATCAAGCGGCGAATCCTGGCCGACAACGGGATTCGAACGCGCCACTACGCGATCGACCGGGAGGGACGCACGATTTACTCTTCCGCCCAGATGGCAGCCGAAGCTGCTCGCGACGCGCTCGCGGCCGCCGGCGTGACGCTCGAGCAGGTCTCGGTGTTGTGCACGGGCAGCTCGGGCGGGGATCTGGCCATGCCGGGCTTCGCGAACATGGTGCAGGGGGAGCTCGGCGCGGGACCGATGCACACCAGCAGCCACCAGGGCGTGTGCGCGTCCGGCGTGGCCGCGCTCCAGCACGCGGCGAGCATGGTGCAGCTCGGCCGCCACGAGCACGCGCTGGTGGTGGCCAGCGAGATGCCGTCGCGCATGTTCAAGCGCTCGCGCTTCGCGCCGCGCGACTACCACGCGGACTTCGACTCGCACTTCTTGCGCTGGATGTTGTCGGATGGCGCAGGCGCGTGTCTGCTCGGACGAGAGCCGAGCGCGCAGGGCTTGTCGCTGCGGCTCGACTGGCTGCACCTGCGCTCGTTCAGCGGTGACCATCCGGTCTGCATGCAGATCGGCGGCGGCTCGCCCGCGCATCCGAGCTACCTCGACTACCCGTCGCTCGCCGAGGCAGAGCAAGACGGTGCGTTCCTGTTGCGCCAGGACATCCGGCTGTTGCCGCGCCTGTTCGAGCTCGGCATCCACGAGTACGTCGGCTTGATCCGGCGCGAGCGCATCGACGTGCGCAAGGTCGACCACTTCCTGTGCCACTACTCGTCCGCGAAGTTCGCGCCGCTGATCGAAGACCTGATGACGAAGGCCGGCTTCCTGATCCCCCGCGAGCGCTGGTTCTCGAACCTGGAGCACCGCGGCAACACGGGCAGCGCGTCGTTGTTCCTGCTGCTGCGCGACCTGCAGCGGGAGCGCAAGCTGGAGCCGGGCCAGACGGTGCTCTGCTTCGTGCCCGAGTCGGGGCGCTTCACCGTCTCTTTCGCACAGTTCACGGTCGTCGCGGGCAGCGCTGGGCAGGGCACCATCGCGCCGCCGCACGAGGTGCAGGGTGATCCCAGGCTCGCCTCGCTGCTCGCCGGGCTGGCGGAGGTCTGGCACGACTACCAGTCGCGGCTGCGCCGCACGCCGCTGGTGCGCAAGATCGCGCGCGGTAGCTTCACGCGCGAGGACTACCTCGCCTGGATGAGGGTGTGGATTCCGCAGGTCCGCGTCGGAAGCCAGTGGATGACGCGCGCCGCGGACCACGTGCAGGCGCCGTTCGCGGACCTGGTGCCGCTGATCCGCGAGCACGCCGGCGACGAGCGCGAGGACTACCAGATCCTGTTCGCGGACTATCGCGACGCCGGCGGCGAGCTCGCGCTCGATCAGCTGACGCGCAGCGCGGGCGGCGACGCGCTGAGCGCATTCATGTTCGCGCGCGCCGAGCGCTCGAATCCGATCGATCTGCTGGGCGCGATCTACATCATCGAAGGCACGGGCCAGCGCGTGATCCCGCAGCTGTTGCCCGCGCTACGGCGCCAGCTCGGCTTGCCCGCGGAGCGCACGCGCTTCCTCGGCTACCACGGCGAGAACGACCAGGCGCACCTCAGCCGCTGGCTACGCGCCGTGGAGCTGGTGCTCGCCTACGACGAACAGGGCCGGCACGCCGCGCAGATCCTCGCCACCGCCCGCGCGACCGCCATGCTCTACCTGCTGCAGTTCGAACAAATCGAGGTCTCATGAGCCAACGAACCGACTTCCTCGCGATGGAGCACGATCCGCGCGACCCGAGCCCGTGGCTGGCGCTCTACCTCGACCAGAGCGTGCCCATGGAGTCCAACGCAAAGCGCGCGTGGCTGGAGGACGTCAGCTCGCGCAACCGCCAGTTCATCCTCCCGCTGACGCGTCCGTTCGCGCGCAGCCTGATCGCCGCCTTCCAGCTGCTGAAGACGGTGACGCCGCACGTGGCCTCGAGTGGTCTGCTCCACCAGCTGCTGGCGTGGAACATGAAGACCTTCATGACGCCCCAGGCCAACTTGCTGGTGATGCGGCACTTCCACCTCGGCTCCGAGATCCTGCGCTTCATCGCCGACAACTCCGGCGTCGAGGTCGCGACCAAGCCGCTCAAGCCGGTGTACCTCGACGACGTGAAGGACGACCTGTTCCTGCAGCACGACTTGAACCTGTTCAACTTCGTGATCGAGCTGAATCGCAAGCTGCTCGCGGCGGGCAAGGAGCTCGGCAAGCCGGAACAGATCGACTTCAGCGCGATCAGTGACCAGCCGCCGGCCTTCGCGCCGTTCCCGGATCGGCTGACCAACTTCGTGGACCTGGAGAGCGCGATCGAGCTGTACACGCCGCTCTACCAGCTGTTCCTGACCGACCACGACTTCTGGCGTTCGTCCAACTCGCTGCAGCTGGACGAGACGATCGCGCTCTACGTCGCGCGCATCCTGGGCACCAGCACGCACGTGGCCCTCGCCAACAACAAGCATCCGATGGTGCCGTTGACCACGCTGCGCGCCGGCTACCGCCTGGTGCTGCACGGCCTGTCGACCGAGCTCCTGCACGCGCTGCTGGTCAAGGCGAAGCGAGCGGCGTGAGCGCGAGCTCGACCTTGCCCGCGGCCACACCGAAGGGCGCGTAGACGTGGCGCAGGCCGTTGTCGCGCACGAGCGCGAAGCGCGTGCGGGTGAGCAGGCGGTGGAACACGAGCTTGGCTTCGAGCGTCGCCAGCTGCTGACCGATGCACGCGTGCGGGCCACCGCCGAACGGCGCGAAGCTGCCGCTGCGCGCGCGATCTTCGCCGCGTGCGAAGCGCTCCGGGTCGAACACGAGTGGGTTCGGCCAGTACGCGTCGGAGCGCCCGTGCGGCCCGATCATCACGGTCGCGAACGTGCCGGGCTGCAGGTGGTGGCCGAGCAGCTCCAGCTCGCGCAGCGTGCGCCGCGGCACGGGGCCGGTTGCGGGCATCAGCCGCAGCGACTCCTTCCACGCCCACTCCAGCTGCTCCAGCCGCGCGAGGCCCTCCCAGTCGAGCACCTCGACCTGACGCGCCTCGTCGCGCAGCCGCTGTTGCCACGCGGGCTCGCGCGCGAGCAGGTACGCCATGCTCGTCACCGCCATCGTGGTGGTGTCGTAGGCGGTGATCATGATGCTCACCAACAGCTTCGCGATCGCGGCGTCGTCCGTTCCGTCGGCCGCGCCGCCCAGCGCCAGCTGGCTCAGCAGGTCGCGCCCTGGCTGCTCGCGTCGCGCGGGCAGCATCGACTCGAACAGCGCGAGCAGGAAGCCGTAGCTGCGGCGCGCATGGCGCAGCGTGGGGCTCAGCCACGCGCGCGTGCTCAGCGCCATCACGCCCCGCCAGCTCGTCATCACCGCGCGGTCGATACGCCCGCGCTCGTCGAGCGAGCCGATGCCGGTGAAGATCTCGTTGGCGACCTCGCTCAGCAACACCCGCGCTTCGGCCTTGAACGGCACGCGGCCGGCGCGTAGCCAGCGCGCCAGCGCGGCGTCGATGCGCGGGGCGGCGAGCTCCAGGTAGCCCTTGAGCGCGCGCGGCGTGAACGCGTGCTGCACCAGCTTGCGCGCACCGCGGTGGGCGTCGAAGTCCATCGCGATCAGCGCGCCGCTGTTGCCCGCGTGCGGGTACATGCGCGAGAACACCAGCTCGCTCCAGCCGAGCCCCGCGGACCACGCGCCGTCTTCGTTGCGCAGCAGCTTCTGCACCTGCTCCGGGTGCCACACGAACACCGTGGGCTGCCCCGCGAACATGCCGCGGTAGATCTCACCGTAGCGCGCCCGATCGCGCGCGTAGAAGTCGGCGCCCGATCGCAGCGGACCGATCACGCTGCGAACCGTCTCGCGAAGGCCCGTCACCCCCGGCAGCGAGTCGGGCGGCAGCACGTGCCCCGCGATCCCGCGCTGCGGCACCGCTGCGTCGCCGATGCGCTCCAGGATCGCCGGGTCGATCATGCGGGCCACCTTACGCTCTGCGCCGCGCCGATCTTCCCCTCAAGCCGCGAGGCGGCGCGTGGCCTCGGCGAGCGTCACGAAGGTGTAGCCCTGGCGCTTCAGCTCGCTCAGCGCAGACGCCAACGCGAGGCGCTTCTCGGCCGCGCTGCGCCGCAGGTCTTGCTGGTACGGCACGAGCCCGCGCAGCCCGTCTTCGTGCGCGTCCGAGAGATCGATCCCGTGCAGCTCCAGGTTCACGAACGAGCGTGACGCCAGCCGGGTCAGCCAGCGTGCGCCGCGTTCGCCCGCGAGCGCGACGGTGGTGCCGATGTACGGCAGGCGCATGCTCCAGTCGCCGCTGACGCCGATCGGGAACTCGCGCAGCCCCGCGCCGCGGCGATAGTAAGGTCTGCCGACATAGTAAGGCTCCGCGGGCGCGCTCAGCACGCGCGGATCGTCGACCACACTGCGGCTCTGCCGCCCACGCGCCTTGATCAGGCCGATCGCGGCCGCCTTCGCCAGGTAGTAGGGCGGGCAGGGGAAGACGCTGGAGTCGTAGCGCACCGCCTCGCCCGCCAGCACCTCGAACAGCTGATCGGTGATCGTGTAGCCCGGCGCCCGAAAGCCGACCGGCCGCGCGCCCACGGCCGCCTCGATCGCGTCCGCACCGCCGCGTACCTCACGCTGCTGCGTGTTGCGATCGCGGCGCGTGAGATCGTAGTAGTGGTTGAGCGAGTGGTTGGCGATCTCGTGGCCGGCCGCGTGCAGCGCGCGCAGCTGGGCCACGTTCTCTGCGCGCGTCAGGTCGCGACCGATCGCGAAGAACGTGCACGGGACGTCGAGCTCGGCGAACAGTGCCCCGAGCCGGGGCAGCGCCTTGTCGTAGACCGCGGTCAGCGACACATCCAGTGCGCCGCTGAGCCCGTAGATGGCCGCGTAGTTGTCGATCTCGTCGATGTCGACCGAGACGGCGGCCAGCTTCATCCCTTGATCCGGATCGCCACCACCAGCCGCGCGATCCCCTTGAGCACGTTGGGCACGCGCCGGAACAGGTGGATCGAGGGCGGGCGCTTCTCCAGCACGCGCACCGGGATCTCCTTGATCTGCACGGTCTGACTGCGCTCGGCGCGGATCACAAGCTCGCTCGCGAACAAGTCCTTGTCGACGATGCAGCGCTCGACCACCGGCACCACGGCCGCGCGCCGGAATGCCTTCAGGCCGTGCGTGTCCGTGCCCTTGAAGCCGAGCGAGACGCGCAGCATGCCGTTGATCACGATGGTCGCGAAGTGGCGCAGGAACGGCCGCTCGTCGCTCGACGAGTCGAGCACCTTGCTGCCCACCACCAGGTCGGCCTCGTACGAGTCGAGCAGCGCCAGCGCACGCGAGTAGAAGTCCGTGTCGCACAGATCGATCTCGTCGCAGATCACGATCTCGCCGCGCGCCTCGAGGATGCCGCGCTTGAGCGCCTTGCCGTAGTTTGGCTCGCCCAGGCTGAACGTGCGCACCTCGGGGAAGCGCTCGGCCAGCTGCTGTGCGAGCGCCACCGTCTGATCCCTCGAGCCGTTCTCGGCCAAGATCAGCTCGAACGGGAACTCGAAGTGGGTGGTCAGCCGGTCGAGCAGATCCTTGACCGCGGCTTCGAGGATGGCTTCCTCGTTGTAGACCGGGATCACGATCGAGATGCGCGGGTTGGGGCTCCGCTGCGGATGGTCCATATGCGAGGCGCTCATGCGGTCGCCTATGTTGCAAGCTGGCGCGATCGCGTCAAGCGACGGCGGAGACGATGGCGTGGGCGCCGTGCAGCGTGACTTCGCTCCCCTGCAGCTGGGCGGGCACCACCGCGGACCGGCCGGCCTCCACTCGCAGCCCTCCGACCTCGACCGTGCCGGCGAGCACGGTCAGCCCCTGCAAGCGATCGAGCGCTGGCAGCCGGCAGCGCCCGGTGCCGGTCAGCCTCGCCACGTGGAGCCACTCGCTCGCGAGCCCGCCGTCCCCGGCCAGCACCGTCAGCTGGGCCGGACCCGCGGAGAGCAGGGGCGCCCGCACCCGGATGCTCTCGACGAAGCCGTCTTCCTGCACCGCACGCCAGCGCGTGACCGCCAGCGCGTGCTCGACGTGCAGCGCGCGCGGCTCGCCCGACGCGTCCTCGACCCCGCGCGCGTCGTAGCGGCGGTTCCAGTCCCAGTAGCGATACGTCACGCCGCGGCGCCCCGGGATCACGTGCTGCGGCTCGACCAGCGTCAGGCCAGGCCCGATCGCGTGCGGCGTGCCGGCGTCGATCAGGAAGAAGTCCCCGGGCTCGACCGGCACGAAGCGCAGCAGGGGCTCCAGCGAGCCGCCCTCGCGGAGCGCCTGTTCGATCTGCGCGCGCGAGACGCCGCGCTGGAAGCCGAGGTACAGGCCGGCGCCGGGCTCCCGATCGACGATGTACCAGCTCTCCGGCTTGCCGCACTCGTCGGCGGCCAGGCCCGCGTAGTCGTCGCTCGGGTGGATCTGCACGCTCAGCGGGCCGTCGGTGTCGATCAGCTTCACCAGCAGCGCGGTGCCGGTGCGCCCACGCGCGGCTTCGTCGCCGAGGATCGCGTGCGGCGCGGAGCCGAGGTACGCCGTCAGCGCGCGCCCGTCCTCGAGGGCACCCGGGAAGTCGGGCTCCACCGAGATCTCCCAAGACTCACCGATGACGATGTCTCGCGCCACGTAGGGCGCCTTGTACGAGCGCGACAGCCGCGTCCCGCCCCACGGCGTACGCGTGGGAGGCGTGAAGTTGTCGGGGCGCAGCAACACGGGGACGGGCGAGCTCACGACGGGTCCTTGGGACCGAAGTGTACCTGGGTCAATCCCCCCGGAAACAGCCGCGTAAGCTCGCT
Source organism: Polyangiales bacterium (assembly GCA_036277895.1). Taxonomy (GTDB): domain Bacteria; phylum Myxococcota_A; class Polyangia; order Polyangiales; family DASUME01; genus DASUME01. The sequence continues at coordinate 7,920 of DASUME010000162.1, read as the reverse complement.
TCCATGCAGGAGCACGTCGCGCTCCGTGCGCACGCGCCGGACCAGCACCCCTGCGTCGCCGGCGCAGACCACCAAACCGTCGGGCGTCCAGACGGCATCACGAGGCTCGAGCGCGCGCGGCAGAGCACCGCCGTAGACCTCTGCCTCCAGCACGTCGACCACCTCGCTGCCGAGCTCGCAGCTCGCGCCGGGGTAGGGTGCCGCGGCGCGCACGAGCCGTACGACCTGCGCGGCCGGGGCCTCCCAGTCGAGCTCGAGCAGCTCGGGCTCCGGCTTCGGCGCCAGCGTCACGCCCTCCGCAGGCTGCGCGCGCCCATGCAACGGCTCGCCGTTCGACAGGCGGCGCGCGCAGTCGACGAGCAGCCGCAGCGCCGGCCGGTCGAGCCGCTTGGCGAGCCGGAACGCGTGCTCGCGCGGATCGATCGCGAGCGCCTCCTGCGCGATCACGGCGCCCGTGTCGTAGTCCGCCTCCAGCCGGTGCAGGCTGACGCCGGTCTCGCGGTCGTCCTCGTAGATCGCCCAGAAGTAAGGGTCGGGTCCGCGCCAGCGCGGCAGCAACGACGGATGGGTGCCGAACGCCCCGCGCGGGAACGCGTCGAGCAAGCCCCGCGGCACCTGCTTGGGATAGAACCAGCACAGCAGCGCGTCGGCGCCGGCGTCGCGGATCGAGCGCTGCACGTGCGCGTCGCGGAGGTCGGGGCGCTCGAGCAGCCGACTCGGCAGCTTGCGCACGCGCCGCGCCCCCGGCGCGTCCGTGTGCCCGAGCACGATCAAGTGCGGCGTGAAGCCGGCGCGCGCGAGCGCCAGCGCACCGAGTGGCAGACCGAAGTACGCGAACCGAACCAGCTTGCTCGACATGAGGTGACAAGCGCGTTATGGCGTTTTCGCCGTGACCCCACAACCGCCGATGATCCGAGTCGTGGCCGCGATGGTCGAGCGCGAGGGTCGCTACCTGATCACGCAGCGGCGCGCCACGGCCGTGCTGCCGCTGCTCTGGGAGTTCCCCGGCGGGCGCGTCGAGTCGGGGGAGACCGACCAGGCAGCGCTCAAGCGCGAGATCGCCGAGCGCCTGGAGGCCGAGGTCACCGTGGGGCAGCTGATCTCGTACGTGAGCCATCCGTACGAGCACTACACGGTGGAGCTCTACCTCTACGACTGCAGCTTGCTCTCCGAGCCCAGCACGCAGAACGTGAACGACGTGAAGTGGGTCTACTCGGACGAGTTCGAGCGCTTCGAGTTCACGCCCGCGGACGAGGCGTCGATGGCCAAGCTGCTCGGGGTGTTCACGTGAGGTGGGCCGCCGCGCTGCTGCTGGTCGCGTGCAACGCGGCCGAGCCCACGCCGGCTCCCAAGCCCAACGTTCCATCACCGCCCGCGCGCGCGTTCGGCGCACCGCTGAGCAACCGCGCGCCCGTGTACCCGGTCGATGCGGTGCTCGCGGATCCGGAGCCGCTGGTCGGCAAGTCGATCGCGTGCCGAGGCACCGTCGCGCGCGTGTGCCAGGCCGCCGGCTGCTGGCTCGAGCTGCAAGCCGAGGGCGCGAGCGAGGGCCTGCGCGTGCCGATGGCCAACCACGCGTTCTTCATCCCGCAAGACGCCGTCGGCCACGCCGCGGTGATCGAGGGCCAGCTCAAGCGCCACGAGCTCCCCGAAGCGCAGCGCGAGCACTACGCAGGCGAGGGCATGAAGTCGATGGGCCCCTTGAGTCTAGACGCCACATCCGTCGCGCTCTGGTAATTCCACGTTGACGTTGACCTGGTCGGCGACGGCGACGATCCCTCGCGCTGCCACCGCAGTCTTGGAGGGCGTTGTGCCGAGAAATCGTCGCCGTCGCCGTTCACGACAACGTCAACGTCAATGTAGAGAACTCAGTCGTCGTAGAACATCGGGGCGCGCTTGCGTACGAAGCGCAGCACGAGCTCGCGATGTTCGTTCGGCAGCTGCTCGAACTTGATGCCCATGCCGGGCTCGGCCTCGTCGCTCATGTCCATCGGGTCGCGCACGAAGTGCACGTAGCCGGGCACCTTGAACTCGAAGCCGCCGGGCAGCGTGACCGTGGCGTTCACCAGCGTGCCGCCCTCGAGCGTGTTGTAGGTAGCGATGAACACGCCGCCCTCGGCGATCTCGCCCGAGAAGCCGACGTAGAAGTTCGTCTCCGAGCTCGCGCCCACGTTGGCTTCCACCTCGGAGCGCTTGCCCTTGGCGATCTGCCCGTGGCCCGAGCCCTGCGGCGGCGGCACCGACGGCGAGCGACCGGGCAACATGCTCGGCACCACCGTCAGCGGGTGCAGCTTGCTCATCGCGGTCGCGATGCTCGCCGTGGCCGCGACCACGCCGCGGTGTCCACTCTTGAGGTCCTGAAGCAGCGCCATCGTCTGGCTCAGCGAGCTCAGCGCCGCACGCACGCTGTTCTTGCCGTGCCGCTCGTCGGTCGCCTGCTCGGCGTCGAACAACGAACCCACGGCCTGCGCAATGTTCTGCGCCACGCCCATGACGTCGGGAGGGGTGCGCGGGTCTTCTTGCAGGGTCGCCAGGGCCTTCCCCAGCTCTTCGCGCGCGCTCCGCGCGACCACCGCTCCAGAGTAACTCATCGATGCTCCCGTGACTGGAATCATGCCCCGTCGCGGGCCGGCCGCGACTCGAAGGGAAAGCATAACGTTCCCCCCCGCAGCGCACCAGTGCGGAGCGCCCTAGAGTTCCTTGGTAAAGACGACCCGCGCGCGGCCCGGGCCGGCGTAGTCGTTTACCTCGCGCGCCGCGAACTCCAGCGCCGCGTGGAAACGAAGCGACGACTCGTGCCCGACCATGCCGATCGCCTTGAGCTCGCGTAGCCCCGCTGCCCGACAGCGTTCCTGGAAGTGTTGATACAGCTGCTTGCCGACGCCACGCCGGCGATGATTCGGGTCGATGCCCACCAGGTGCACGTACCCGGTGCGACTCCCGGTCGAGACCAGCCCGAGCAGGAAGCCGATCACGCGGCCGTCTTCCTCGGCGATTAGCGCGTACTCGCCGAGCTCGTGGAAGAAGAACGGGCTCGCGCGCTCGCTCGAAGGCCCGCCCCACCAGTGATCGAACACCGAGACGACGTAGTCGAAGTCTTGCTTGGTGATGCCGCGGATCTTCATCGCGGGCCCTCTCTACGTGAACGCGGCGACCTCGCGAAAGCAGGCGCCAAGCCAAAAGCAGGCGCACGATATCAGCAGACCATGGCGCAACACCAGGTTCTCTTCTGCCCGTTCTGCCGGGAATCGTTCGAAGGTCAGAGCCAGTGCCCCGAGCATGAGCTGACGCTCGTGCCGTTGACACGGCTCGATGCATCCAGTGTCCCCGACCCGGAGCAGGACGATGACCTCGATGAGCCGCTCTCGCACGATCTCCGCCGCCTCGCGCTGTTCGATCCGCGCGCGGGGCGCGTCCTGGTCGCGCTCGGTGCGCTGTGTCAGCTGGCGGCGTTGCCTCTGCCGCTCGTGCGCTTGACCGAGCCCGTCGCGACGTACCAGCTGGCGCGCGCGATCCCGAGCTTGTGGACGCTCTCGCTGATCGCGTTCACCGTCTTCTACGCGCTCGCACGTCGAAGAACCCCACGCGCCATGCGCAGCCTGCGTGTGGTGGTCCCCGCGTTGGGGGCGGTGGCGCTGGCCTGCTTGCTGTGGGCGTTCGGCCGGCTCGGCTTCGCCGCGGTGCCCGCGCTCGGCAGCTACCTGGTGCTCGCTGGAGCGCTGCTCCTGGTGGGCTTCGGCGCGCGGCTCGGGGGCACTCCCACCTGACCCGGCTTGCTCACGCTGCCCGGCGCGTACTTGGCAGCTGCTAGCACACAGTGGGCCTGGTGCGCGCAAGCTCGGAGAGCGCGCCCCGTAGACCCGCTCTGGGAGGTCTGTGTGAGGGCTGTTCGAGCGCCGGCAGCGTACGTGCTTGCAAGGATTGTGTCCATCGCGGAAAGCGACGTGTGCACGGACTCTTCCGCCGCGCTACAGGCAATGGACCCAGCCTTCGAAGCAACTTCTCAGCCCGTTGGCACGGGCCTATACTTTGGAAACCCCTCACCCGCCGACCCGGTGGCTGTCGGTTAGGAGAACGGGATGGAGATCAAGCAGCAGCTACGGCTCTCACAGCAGCTCGTGATGACGCCCCAGCTGCAGCAAGCCATCAAGCTGCTCCAGATGTCTCGGATGGAGCTCGTGGACATGGTCCGCGACGAGCTGATGGAGAACCCGGTCCTGGAGGACACGGGCGACCAGGCCGAGGGGGTCCGGGCCGATCGCACGGAGCAAAACCTCGAGCGCTCCGAGATCAACACCATCGATCAGCAGATCAGCGCGGACGACCGCGCGGTGGGGCTCGAGAACAAGGCCGGCGAGAAGAAGGCCGACGAGATCGACTGGGAGCGGTACCTCGAGAACCACGCCATGCAGGCGCCCCTGCCCTCGTTCCGCGGCGGCATGGAAGACGAGATGCCGAGCTACGAGGCCACGGCCACACGGGCCGAGGACCTGGGTGATCATCTCACCTGGCAGATCCGGATGGCGGACCTGCTCGACGAGGAGAAAGCGTTCGCGCTGCTGACGGTCGGTAACCTGGATGAGGCGGGCTACCTGCGCGTCGAGGGCCTGACCGAGGCCGAGATCGTGCCCAAGCTGGCCGGCGAGGCCGGGCTCGATGCCGAGGACGCGGAAGAGGTCCTCAAGATCATCCAGCGTATGGACCCGATCGGCGTCGCCTCCCGCAACCTGCGCGAGTGCCTGTTGATCCAGGCCGAGCACTTGGACCTCGACCCGCTCGTCGTCAGCGTGTTGACCGACCACCTCGGCAACCTGGAGAAGCGTAACTACCAGGCGATCGCCAAGGCGCTCAAGGTCACGGTCGAGGAGATCTACGACGTCGCCCAGGCGATCGCGGAGCTGGAGCCACGGCCCGGCCGCAACTTCGTCACCGAGGAGGCGCGCTACATCACGCCGGACGTCGAGGTGATCAAGGTCGGCGACGAGTACTTCGTGCGCGCCAACGACGACGGCATGCCGAGGCTCAAGATCAGCAACTTCTATCGCGCCGCGATGCAGGGCGATCCGAAGGCCAAGGAGTACATCCAGGGCAAGCTGCGCAGCGCGCAGTGGCTGATCCGGAGCATCGACCAGCGCCGCAAGACGATCGTGCGCGTGACCGAGTGCATCATCGAGAAGCAGCGTGAATTCTTCGACAAGGGCATCGAGTACCTCAAGCCGATGATTTTGCGCGACGTGGCCGAGGCGGTCGGCATGCACGAGAGCACCATCTCGCGCGTCACCAGCAACAAGTACGTCAACACGCCGCAAGGCCTGTACGAGCTCAAGTTCTTCTTCAACAGCGCGATCCGCCGCGAGCACGAGGACGACATCGCGTCCGAGAGCGTCAAGCAGGCGATCAAGAAGATCATCGGCGACGAGGACCAGCGCGAGCCTCACAGCGACCAGAAGATCGTCGAGATCCTGGCCCAGGGCGACATCGTGATCGCGCGCCGTACGGTCGCCAAGTACCGCGAAATGCTCGGAATCCTGAGCAGCTCCAAGCGCAAGAAGTACTTTTGATGACCGCTTAGCTTCTCGACTGTTCGAGCCCACCGCCGGAGGTAGTAGACATGAGGATCGCATTTACGTTCCGCAACATCGACTCGTCGGACTCGCTCAAGAATTACGCCTCCGAGAAGCTCAGTAAGTTGCAGAAGTTCATGCGCGCCCCTCTCGATCTCGACGTCAACTTCTCCACCGAGCGGCACTTCCACCAGGTGGAAGTCGTGCTGCGCTCGGACGGCCATACCTACGTGGCCACCGAGCAGACCGAAGACATGTACGCTTCGATCGACAAGGTCACCGACTGCATCGATCAGCAGGTTCGTCGCTCGAAGAGTGCAGAGCACGATCGACGGCGTACCGCGAATAGCGAAAAGTAGGCGCCGACTGCGCCGGCACGTGAATGTCGGCCTCAAACTCTTCATCGGAGCCCCAGCCATCCCATGCGGCTGACGGACATACTGAGCGAAACGCGAGTCACCACCGAGCTGACGGCGACCACCAAGGAGGCGGCGCTGTCCACGGTGGCGCAGCTGTTCACGCGCGATGACGGCTCGCTCGACGCGCCCGCGGTGTACGAGGTGCTGAGCGAGCGCGAGCGCCTCGCCAGCACGGGCATCGGCAGCGGCGTGGCCATCCCGCATGGACGCCTGGCCAACCTCGATCGCCTGCGCGCGGCGGTTGCGATCAGCCCCAACGGCATCCCGTTCGAGGCGATCGACGGCGCGCCGGTGCGGATCGTGGTCGGCGTGCTGGCGCCCCAGCACCACACGGGCGACCACCTGCGGGTGCTGGCGCGCGTCTCGCGGCTGCTCCGCAACAAGGACGTCCGGGAGAGCTTGCTCGCGGCCAAGACGGCGCACGAGGCGTTCGACGTGATCGCGCGCGCGGACATCGGGTGAGCGACGCGCCGGGCGAGCGCGCCGGCGACTCCGACCGCCCCTCGGGCGTGCCCGAGGTCGCGGTGGCGGTGCGCGCGATCGTCGAACACCCCGAGCTGCGCGACCTGCTGGTGCTGCACGCGGGCGCGAGGGGGCTCGATCGCAAGGTCGACCATCCGCGCGTGCAGAAGTCCGGCCTGATGCTGGTCGGGCACACCCAGGGCCTGGTGCGCACGCGCATCCAGGTGCTCGGCGAGACCGAGCTCAGCTACCTGAACGGGCTCGACGCGCAGACGCGTGCCGAACGGGTCGCCTTCCTGTGCGCGCTCGGCATCTCGATGATCATCGTCAGCCGCGGGGTCACGCCTCCGGAGGTGCTGATCCAGGAGGCCGAGCGCCACGGCACGCCGCTGGTCGGCTCGCCCACCCGCTCCAGCACCACCATCAACGGGCTGCACACGGTGCTCGACCGGTTGCTCGCGCCGCGCGCGCGCCTGCACGGCGTGTTGGTCGAGGTGTACGGCGTCGGTACGCTGCTGATCGGGCCGAGCGGCATCGGCAAGAGCGAGTGCGCGCTGTTCCTGGTCGAGCGCGGCCACCGGCTGATCGCGGACGACCTGGTCGAGCTCACGCGCTTGCCGAACACGGCGGTGCTCGGGTCCCCGGCGCCGCTGTTGCGCCACCACCTGGAGATCCGCGGCGTGGGTATCCTCAACATTCGCGATCTGTTCGGTGCCACCGCGGTGCGCGACGAGGCGCGGGTCGATCTGGTGGTCGAGCTCTGCCACTGGCGTGAGGACGAGGTCTACGAGCGGCTCGGGCTCGACGACCAGCAGATGGAGCTACTCGGCACCAAGATTTCACGCCTGCGCATCCCCGTGCGTCCGGGCCGTGACATGGGGGTGTTGCTCGAGATGGCGGCGCGCAATCACCTGCTCAAACGCGAAGGCCTACACGGCGCCAAGCGCTTCGCCGAGCGGCTGGAGCGGGAGCTCGGCAAGAAGGAGTGAACGCAATCGGCATGCGTTCGCTTCGCGGTTCGCCGCTCTAGCGCTATCCTCTGCCCCCGTGCAGAGCGTGCAACTCGTCGTCGTCACCGGGTTGTCTGGCGCGGGCCGCAGTACGGCGCTCCGTGTGCTGGAAGACCTCGGCTTTTACTGCGTCGACAACCTGCCGCCGCGGTTGGCGCCTGGCTTGTTGGAGTTGCTGGAGGCGGGCAAGGAACAGGTGCGCGTCGGGCTCGGCATCGACGTGCGCAGCGGCAACTTCCTGGAGGGCGCCGAGAGCGCGCTGTCCGAGCTGGAGGCGCGCGGCTTCCCGCCCGACGTGCTGTTCCTCGACGCGGCCGACGACGCGCTGGTGCGCCGCTTCAGCGAGACGCGCCGCCCGCACCGGCTCGCGAACGAGGGCAGCGTGCTGGAGGCGATCCGGCTGGAGCGCGAGTGGCTGGCTCCGCTGCGCCGCCGTGCGACGCGTGTGATCGACACCACGCACCT
>DASUME010000161.1:0-5695 GCA_036277895.1 Polyangiales bacterium | reverse complement strand
TGACGCTAGAGGCAGCGCTCGAAGGCGCCAAACACGCCAACGACGAAGCGCATCGCGCCACGCGCGCCAAAGACGAGTTTTTGGCCACGATGTCGCACGAGCTACGCACGCCGCTGAACGCGATCATCAACGTGCCGCAGGGCCTGTTGCGCGACTTCCCGCGCACGGAGGCGGTCAGCTGCAGCCAGTGCAATTCCACCTTCGAGCTGGAGCAGGGCGACAAGGTCACGCGCGAGACGCCGTGCCCGGACTGCGGCACCGTGGGCGCGCTGCGGCCGAAGGCGCTGGTCAAGTACGCGGGCAAGCCCGAGCACACCGCGCGCTACCTGCAGATGATCGAGCGCTCGGGCAAGCACCTGCTGCAGATGGTCAACGGCGTGCTCGACTTCAGCAAGCTGGAGCTCGGGCGCCTGGAGCTGGTGCTGGAGAGCTTCGACATCGCCGAGCTGGTGCGCGACGTCGGCGACGAGATGTCGCTCTACGCCGAGCGTATGGGCGTGCGCTTCGAGCTCGTGCTGCCGAAGTCCGAGCAGCTGGTCGCCGACCCGGTGCGCCTGAAGCAGGTGCTGATCAACCTGCTCAGCAACGCGGTGAAGTTCTCGGACGGCGCGGGTGTGGTGCAAGTGGGGCTGAACGTGAAGCCGGACGCGATCGAGGTGTTCGTGAAGGATCAGGGCATCGGCATCGCGCCGGAGCACTTGGAGCGAATCTTCGGGAGCTTCGAGCAGGTGCACAGGGGCAACACGCGCAAGTACGGCGGCACCGGCCTGGGCCTGTCGATCTCGCGTTCGCTGGTGCGCATGCACGGCGGCGAGCTGTGGGTGGAGAGCGAGCTCGGGCAGGGCGCGAGGTTCTCGTTCCGCATCCCGCGCGGCTTGCAAGGGGGCCGCGCGCGCAACGCGAGCGGCAGGATGAAGAGCGTGACCGGGCAGATGCCGCGTCACGGTGAGGAGATAGCGTCGTGAAGAAGGTAGTCAGCCAGCCGAATTCGATCCGGCCCTCGCGCTCGAACGAACGCGAGCGCTTGCTCTACGTCGAGGACGACGACGAGAACTGGCACGTCGCGGAGCTGCGCCTGGGCGAGGACTTCGAGCTGCTGCGCGCCGCCAACGCGCGCGACGCCTGCCGCGTGCTCAAGGAGAGCGGCAGCGGCCTGATCGCGATCCTGATGGACATCGAGCTGCGCGGCTCGGAGCTGAACGGCATCGAGCTGACCGAGCTGTTCCGCGGCAAGCGCCAGACGCGCATGCTGCCGGAGTTCGCGCGCAACCTGCCCACGTTCACCAACCCGATCATCTTCGTGACCGCCCACGGTGCGAGGTACTCGGACGTCGAGCTGATGCTCTTCGGCGCCGACCGCGTGATCCAGAAGCCCGTGAACTTCAACGCGCTGTCACTCGCACTGCAGAGCATCCAGTTCGCCCACCACGGCGCGAAGAAGCGCTGACCCCGCTCGTCCTTCCCTCTCTCGCGTGCGACGTGCGGCGACGAGGGGGCTAGGAGCGCAGCGTGTACGTGCCGGTGATCGAGGCCTCGGCGAGGATGTGGCCCTCGATGGCCTTCTTCACATCGGGGCCGCTGAAGCCGGGCGAGAGCTTGAGGCTCTCGACGTCGAGCGCGTAGAGCGTGAATACGTAGCGGTGCACGCGCTCGTCGTTGAAGGGGGGCCAGGGGCCGTCGTAGCCGGCGTACTTGCCCTCCATCTGCGCGTCGCCGGCGAACCACTGCGTGTAGCTGTTCAGGCCGCGCTCGCCGTGGGGCGTGTGGCCGGCTTCCTTGCCGCGGGGCGTGAGCGCGCTGGAGTCGATGCCCTCGGTCAGCTCCGAGCGCGAGATCGGGATGTCCGCCAGCACCCAGTGGTAGAACTCTGCGCGCGGGAAGTCGGCCGGGATCGTGCGGTCGGGCTTGTTGGCGTCGTCGGCGCGCGCGGGGGCGTCGATGTCGACGGCCAGGATCGCGTACGACTTGGTGGTGGCGGGCGCCCCGGACCAGGCCAGGTGCGGGCTGCGATTGGGACCGACCTGCGGGCCGTCCGGGCTGGGGATGCCGAGTGCGCAAGCGGCCGGGATCGGCTGTTCGTGCACGATGGAGTTGCTGGTGAGCCGAAGGGACACGTCTTTTCCTCTCCTTTACGCGGGCAGCAAGCCGCTCGGGCCAGCTCAGGTCTCGGTAAAAGGCCGCTCCACGCGCGCCTCGGTCGTGCCGCGTAGTCCATGTAAGTCCACGAAACCTCCGGGCAAGACGATGTGGAGGCGATCCTCACTCAAGCCCTGCTCGCGCGCCTTCTCGCGCGCCAGCGCGGGGCCTGCCTCGAGCGCTTCGTCACTCAAGTCGTACGCGCCCCAGTGCATGCCCACGAAGTGCGTCGCCTGCAGGTCCGCGCACGCCTGCAGCGACTGCTCCGGGCTCATGTGCTGCGCGTTCATGAACCAGCGCGGCTCGTAGGCGCCGAGCGGCAGGCAGGCGGCGTCGATGCCGCCGAACATCGCGCCGATCGCGGAGAAGCCGCCGAAGTAGCCGGTGTCGCCCGAGTGGTAGAGGCGATGCGTGCCCTCGAGCACGTAGCCGCCCCACAGGCTCTTGTTCTCGTCGAACGCGCCGCGCCGGTGCCAGTGCTGCGCCGGCACCAGGTGCAGCTTCACGCCGTCGATCATGACGTACTCCCACCAGTCGAGCTCGATCACCGGCGCGCACTCGCGCGGCAGCGCGACGCCGAGCCCACGCGGGACCACGAACGGGATCGCGCCGCCGTTCGCGATCGCGATCCGGCGCAGCGCGTTGGGGTCCAGGTGATCGTGGTGCCCGTGCGTGACCAGCACCGCCGACAGGCCGGTCAGCTGCTCGGGCTGCGCGGCGGGCGGCGTGACGCGCGGCACCAGGCCGCCCGCACGTCCGAAGATCGGATCGACCACGAAGCGCGCCCCGTCGAGCTCGAGCAGGAAGGACGCGTGCCCGATCCAGAACAGCCTCGACAACGCGCCGCGCGTGGCGTCGAAGTGCGCGAGCGCGTCGGGCGCGACCGGCAGCGCGCGCACGCGGTACTCGCTGGGCCGGCTCTTGCCGCGGTACTTCCAGCGCAGGACATCCATCACGCGCGGCAAGCCCGGATGCGGCCACGGGTTGCGGTAACCCGTCCCTTCGCGAGGACTCTCGAAATAGGCTGCGTAGCTCTTACGCAGGGTCTCGGGGATCGATAGCCGTGTGGGGTTCACGCTACAGAGCCTAGCAGCCGGCGGCTGCGATATCCTGATCGCGTCATGCCCGACCGCAGCACACCCGTACAACGCCTGGAGGCGGTGATCGCCGCCCAGCGCGACGTGATCGCGTGCGGGCTCGACCTGCAGCGCGTGATGGACGTGACCACCCGCTGCGCGCGCGCGTTGACCTCGTCGGCGGCGGCGGTGGTGGAGCTGCGTGAGGGCGAGGAGATGGTGTACCGCGCGGTCAGCGGCTCGGCCGAAGGCACGCTCGGCACGCGTCTGCCGATGCAGGGCAGCTCCTCCGGCCGCAGCGTGCTCGCCAGCCGGACCATGCACACGCCGGACACCGAGGAAGATCCGGACGTGAACCGCGAGGCCTGCCGGCGGGTGGGGGCGCGCTCGATGATCTGCGTGCCGCTGCGCTCGGACGGCACCACCGTGGGCGTGCTCAAGGTGTACTCGCCGCAGCCCCACTACTTCCGTAGCGAGGACGTGGGCACGCTGGAGCTGATGGCCGGCCTGATCTCGACCGCGACCGCCAACGCGGTGGCGCAAGATGCCTTGCTGATGTCCGAGCAACGTTTCCGTGCCGTCGCCGAGGCGGCCTTCGACAGCATCATCACCGCCGATCGCCAGGGCCGCGTGATGTTCTGGAACCCGAGCGCCACGCGCATGTTCGGCTGGCGACCGGAGGAGATCATCGGCAAGCCGATCGCGGAGCTGATGCCGCAGCGCTACGTGGATGGCGGCGATCCGGATCGCACGGGCTTCGACGAGGAGCGCATGAAGAAGGCGGTTGGGCGCACGGTGACGCTGAAGGGCGTGCGCCGCGACGGCAGCGAGTTCCCGCTCGAGCTCTCGGCCTCCGTCTGGCACGCCGGCGAGCAGCGGTTCTACACCTCGATCGTGCGCGACATCAGCGAGCGGCGCGCGCTGGAGCTGCAGGTGCTCAAGCTCGCGCGCACCGATCACCTGACCGGCCTGCTGACGCGCGGCGCGGGCGAGGAAGCGCTCGGCCGCGAGGTGGAGCGTGCGCGGCGCTACCGGCGTGTGCTCAGCTGCCTGCTGCTCGACGTCGACCACTTCAAGAAGATCAACGACACGGCGGGCCACGCCGCGGGTGATCAAGTGTTGCGCACGCTCGGGCAGATCGTGCTCCGGCGCATACGCAGCTCGGACGTCGCGGTGCGCTGGGGCGGAGAGGAGTTCTTGATCGTGTTGCCGGAGACGCCTGGCACGGGCGCCTGCGAGCTGGCCGAGTCGCTGCGCGCGACGGTCGAGCTGGGCGACTTCGAGGTGGTGTCGCGCGTGACCGTCTCGATCGGCTGTGCGGAGCTTCACCCCGACGAGCCGCGCGAGCAAACGCTGGCTCGCGCCGACAAGCACCTCTATACGGCAAAAGCCAACGGCCGAAACCGTGTCGAGGGCTAGACTGAGCGCGGCATGACCAACGTTGCCCTCGTATTAAGCGGCGGCGGAGCGCGCGCGGCGTACCAGGTCGGCGCGATGCGCGCGATCGCAGAGCTGCACAGCTGCCAGGCCAATCCGTTCAACATCCTCGCTGGCGTCAGCGCGGGCGCGATCAACTGCGTCGCGCTGGCCACGCTGGCCCACGACTTCTCCGCCGGCGTGCGCTTGCTGCACGAGACCTGGATGTCGCTGGAGCCGCACCTGGTCTACCGCACGGACGCGGTCACGCTGGGCAGGCTCGGCGCGCGCTGGCTCAAGGACGCCACCACCGGGGGCCTGATCGGGGCGAGCCACTCGAACTACCTGCTCGACACGCAGCCGCTGCGCGACATGTTGAACAAGCGCCTCGAGACCGCGCGTATCCCGCGCCACATCGCGGACGGCACGCTGCGCGCGCTGGCGATCTCCGCGACCAACTACGCCAGCGGCAACATCGTCACCTTCTTCGACGGTGCGCCCGCGCTGAAGCCGTGGTCGCGCCACACGCGGGTGGCGTTCCGCGAGCCGATCACGGTCGAGCACGTGATGGCCTCGGCCGCGATCCCGATCTTCTTCCCGCCGGTGCACGTGAACGGGCGCAGCTACGGCGATGGCGGCCTGCGCATGACCACGCCCGCGAGCCCCGCGATCCACCTGGGCGCAGACAAGCTGCTCGCGATCGGCATTCGCCACAAGCGTGGTGACGAGGAGACGCTGCAGCTGAACGAGCAGACCAGCGACGAGTCGGTGAGCGCGGCGCAGATCTCGGGCGTGCTGCTGAACGCGCTGTTCCTCGACTCGCTCGACGACGACATCGCGCGGCTGCTGCGCGTCAACCGCACGCTCGGCTTCGTGCCCGAGGACGCGCGCTCGAGGAACCCGGACCTGCTGCGTCGTATCCCCGCGCTGCTGCTCTCGCCGTCGCAGGACCTCGGGCACCTGGCCGCGAACGAGTACGAGAAGTTCCCGCGCGTGCTGCGTCACCTGCTGCGCGGCATCGGCGCCACCGGCGAGTCCGGCTGGGACCTGATGTCGTACCTCGCGTT
>DASUME010000160.1:0-5220 GCA_036277895.1 Polyangiales bacterium | reverse complement strand
CGTGCACGGCGGCGAGCGAGCTCTGATGGTTGCGCGCGTCGAAGACGCTCGCCAGCAGGCGAAAGTCTTGCGGACACGGCTCGTCGCTCACAAGGGACGGCGCGGAGACCGGCGCGGAAGCGGTCTGCGCGACCTGGTCCTGCGCCGTGGCGCGCTCCAGCACGACGCCGGGCTGGACGTGCGAGTCGGGCACGAGGGGCGGCCGGGTAGCGGGAGGCTGCTCTACGCGATCGAGCACGTCCTGCCAGGTGTGCACCAGCTGCGAGCCAACGCGAGCTAGTGCGAGCACGGCGAGCGCAGTGCCCAGCGCGAGCAGTCTGCGCTTGACTCGTCTTCGTGTCGGCATGCCTGGAAGGTATGATCGAACGTAGGGTGTGCGATCGAATTTCAGTCCGGCCCTGCGATTCGGACTTTCTCCGAAGAGCGCGCGCGAGACTCAGGCTCCTTGGGTGGCTTCGCGTGCGTCGAGGGCTGCGCGCGCGAGCACACGTGCCGGCGAGAGTGCTTCGAGCGCGGCATCGCTGCGGGAGGCCAGCGCCGTGCGATCGAGCTCGCTGAAGCTCGCCTCGTGCAGGGCGCCACGCACCTCCGCCACCTCCAGCCGAAGTGCAGCAGCTCGTTGTTCGCAGGTCGCGTGCTCACCGAGCTCGGTCAGCACCTGCAGCAGGCAGCGGGTGACGTCGAAGTCGCTGCGCGCGGATCGCCGCAGCTGCGCGAACGCGGCCGACACGAACGAGTCCCAGTCCGGTCCGTCCACGATCAGCTGAAGCCCCTTCGACTCGTGCTTACGGTGCGGCGAGGGAAACTGCCGACCCACGAGCTGCGCCAGCGCATCGCCGAGGTGGTGCAGTACATACTCGGCCGTGGTCGGGTCATTCACGCCGGGAGACATCGCGCGCAGCCCGATGTCCACCAGCTGACGCACGGCGAACAGCGGATCTTGGGCGTACGAGCGCTCGCTGTCGAACACGTACGCCTCGTTGATGCGCGCGGCCAGCTGCTCGCGCGCGGGCGACATGGAGGCCAGGACGCCTCCGCGAGGCACGTACTCGCCCACCTTCGCGTGCAGCCAGACGATCGTGTCCTCCGCCTGCACCCCCACGAGCGCGTCGTCGACGCGGCGAACGAAGCCCCCGCGGCTCGCGCGGATCTTCGTGGCTCGCTCTCGGGCGTGCTCGGGCAAGAGCGTGGGTACTCGGGGTTCCTGGCCGAGCGGATCGGGGAACATCACGTCGATCTGCTCGACCAGCTGATCGTGAAGCCCCTGGATCACCTCGGAGACCTGTAGCGACAGCGAGACGTGGTGGATGAAGTACACCAGCATCGCGATGCAGAGCAGCGCCAGCAGCACCGAGCTGGTCACCGAGAGCTCGGGAACGTACGGAGCCGGCGCGTCTTCGCCACGGATCGTGCGCAAGATGAGCAGGCAGTAGATGAACGTGCCCGCGTAGACGCCGACCACGATCTGGTTGACGCGGCTCGAGGTGATCGAACGAAGCACGCGCGGCGAGAACTGGGACGAGGCCTGCTGCAGGGCGATCATGGTCAGCGAGAACGCGATCGAGAGCACCGTGAGCAGGGAGCTCGCCAGCGTCGAGAGCATCGTGCGCGCGGCGTCTGCCGTGCCGCTGAACAGGTACGGGATCGCGTCGCTGCGCTCGGCGGCGAGGCTGTCGTCCAGGGCCAGCGTGCCGATCGCCAGCAATGCGCATGCGGCGACGATCTGAGCTGGGACGAACCACAGGCTCGACCGCAGGTTCTCCCACTTGTTGCTCAGCCATGCGCCCATGCGTCCAGAGCGAGAGGTACGCCCTCGCTGCATGCCGGAAAGCAGGCGTGATCGCTCGGTCAGGGTCGGGCCGGCGCAACGGCCCCGAGCCAGCGCAGCGCCGGCCGCAGTGACAACCCCTGCACCAGGATCGAGCTCGCCACCACGGCGTACGTCATCACCAGCAAGGCTTCGCGCACGGGGCCCGCTGGAATGGAGAGCGCGAGGGCGACCGAGATCCCGCCGCGCAGCCCGCTCCAGGTAAGGAGCGTCACGGCATTGCGCGGAAAGCTGCGCCGCAAGAGCAAGCCCGAGATGGTGATCCCCACGGAGGTGAAGCGCGCCGCCAGCACGAGCGGGATGCTGAGCGCAGCGGCGAGCGCGATCGCCGGCGTCAGCTGCAGCGAGGTCGCCTCCAGGCCGAGCAGGAGGAACAGCACCGCATTGAGCATCTCGTCGAGCAGCTCCCAGAACATGTCGACGTGCTGCCGGGTGCGATCGGACATGGCTACCCGGCGGCCCTGGTTGCCGACCACCAGTCCCGCGACCACGGCTGCGATCGGCGCCGAGAGATGCAGGCGCTCGGCCACGGCGTAGCCGCCCAGCACCATGCTCAGCGTGATCAGCACCTCCACCGAGTAGTCATCGATCTGGCGCAGCAGCAGGAAGCCGAGGTAGCCGAGCCCCAGGCCGAACATCGCGCCACCGAGGGCCTCGCGCGCGAACAGGATCGCGAACTCACCCGCCGAGACCGCGGCTCCCCCGGCCACGGCGCTGATCCCCACGAACAGCACCACGCCGACGCCGTCGTTGAACAGCGACTCACCGCTGATCTGGATCGAGAGCTCTTCCGGTGCGTTCGCCGACTTCAGGATGCCCAGGACCGCGATCGGATCCGTCGGCGAGATCAGCGCGCCGAACAGAAACGCGTGGGCCAGCGAGAGCTCCAGGCCGAGCGAAGCCATCAGGAAGTAGGTCCCGAGTCCCACGATCACCGTGGAGATCAGCGTGCCGCCGAGCGCCAAGGCCGCGATCGGGAGCCGGTTCGAGGCGAGGTCGGTGATGTCGACATGCAGCGCGCCCGCGAACAACAACAGCCCCAGCAGGTTGTGCATCAGGACGTCGGCGAAGTCGATCTGCGCGACGAGCGCGTGGATGGCGGACCGATCGATCCAACCGGCAGCTCCGAGCGCCACGATCACGAGCGAGCCGAACAGCGAGATCGCCATCAGGCCGATCGCGCTCGGTAGCCGAAAGATCCGCGTGTTGAGGAATCCTCCGGCTGCCGCGAGGCACAGCACCGCGGACCCAATCTCGAAGTTACTCATCGCTCCGCGGCGCACGCCGCGACACGTCCCTCGAGCCAGAGCTTCTGGGTGGGGTAGGCGAACTCGATCTCGGCGCCCTCGAAGCTCTCGTGGATCTGGAAGTAGATGGCCTGTTGGATGTCCATATAGCGCGTATAGTCTGCGCTCAGCACGTAGAAGACGGTCTCGAACTCGAGCGCGAAGTCGCCATAGCGCGAGAAGTGGCAGCGGTCGAAGCGCGTGTCTGGCTGGGCTTCGATGGCGCTCCGGATCAGCCCGGGGATGGCCTGGAGGCTCGCACGCGGAGTCTCGTAGGTAACGCCCAGCTTGAACACCACGCGCCGCTGCTGCATGCGTCCAAAGTTGCGAACACGGCTGCCGAGCAGATCGGCGTTGGACATGATGATCTGCTCGCCGCCGAGGCTGCGCAGGCGCGTGCTCTTGACCCCGATCGCCTCCACGCTTCCCATGTACTCACCCACCACCACGAAGTCGCCGAGCACGAACGGACGGTCGAGCGTGATCGACAGCGAGGCGAACAGGTCTCCGAGCACGTTCTGGACGGCAAGCGCCACGGCGATGCCGCCCACACCGAGCCCCGCGACGAGCGCCGTGATGTCGATGCCCAGATTGTCCAGCGTCAGCAGCAGCACCAAGGTCCAGACCAGGATGCGCATCACGAAGCCGATGATGCCCAAGCTGCCAGTCGCCGCGCGGTCCGCGGCATCGGAGCTGCGACGACGGATCATCAGCCAGGCGAGCACCGCGGCCGACGCCCAAACTCCGAGCTGCCAGAAGCCCACCACCGTGAGCGCCGTCGTCAGCAGCTTGCGAAGCCGATCGGGCAGCTCGAGCAGTGCGAGGCCCGCGAGGAACGCCGCCGAGCATAGGAACCAGCTCGAGGTCTTGCTGGCGATCTCGAGCGGCAGCTCGAGCAGCTCGATCCGCTCGGTCGCGGCCATCCGCGCGTAGTGCGTCCGGATCCATCGCCGGAGCAGCAGCCCGATTAGCAAGATCGTGAGCCCCGTGAGCGCGGCAGCGGCCCACTGCCAGGGTTCGTTCTGTCGCCACGCAGCCTGAAGCGCTCTGCTCGCTCCCATCATCTCTCGTGCACCCGCGCCTTCCTCGACGGTTCCCGCGCCCGGCGCTGTGCAAGGGGCGAGCCGTACCCGCAAGGACGCAGAGGTACGAGCCCGAAGAGCGAGTCGGCGAGGTCCGAGCGGGAGCGGCTACCAATTCACTTGGAGCGGGTCCGACTGCCCCGCACCTCCGCGCGCGGCACGCCGCTTGCGAGGAGCGGGTCATGCCTTCGATCCATCGCATCGCTCTGGGTAGTCTCGCGTGCGTGCTGCTCGCGTGTCCGAAGCGCGGCCCCGAGCAGCCGCCCGAGCCGAGCTCGCGCCCCACGACCATCGAGCACAGCGCCGGCACGTACGCGCCCGCGCCTGCGCAGCCAGCGCCGAACGACGAGCGGCAGCTGCCCAAGGGCGTGGACGTGGACCCAATCGCCGCGCCGCCGCCAGCGCCCGCGGTGCCGCCGGCACCGTGAGCGCCGGAACTATGCGCCAGCAGGACGCTGATCCAGGATGTGGTGATGACAGGTAAAGCGGAGCCCGAGCCCTGGGAGTTCGCAGGGTGGGGAAGCGCCACCCGCATTACAGATCTCGCATCGCTCGATCCGGCGCTGGTCAAGGTCCGCCACCTCGACTCCACGCACCGCAGCTCGCTCGGGACCTGGGCGTCGACCGCGATCTGCGGGAACGACATCACCTCCAGCTGCTTGTACGTGTCGGCGCTGTGTGCGGCCCAGGCGGGACCCTACGCGCCCGTCGCGCTCGCTCTGGTCGCGGTCGTCCTCTACATGTTTCGCTCGATCTACGCGGAGGTCGGGAGTGCGCTGCCACTCAACGGCGGCACCTACACCGTGCTCCTCAACACGACCAACAAGCGGCTGGCAGCGGCGGCTGCTTGCCTCACCTTACTGTCTTACGTCGCGACGGCGGTGATCAGCGCCAGCGAAGCGATGCACTACGCGCACAACCTGTGGCATGGCCTCGACGTCTTCGGTGCCACCGTCGCGCTGCTCGGCTTCTTCGCGCTGCTGAACTTGATCGGCATCTCGGAGTCGGCGGGAGTCGCGCTGCT